>JAEXTR010000077.1 GCA_023406915.1 Bacteroidota bacterium | reverse complement strand
TGACATAAATCCTCATATCTGATGTCTTTTCGAAGCAAAATATATGCCGACCTTCTTCATGTTTTAAGGTAGAAGATGAAATACCATTCTGCGGTATTTCTTCGAGTGTTCTAAAAAAATGGTCTACACCTCGTTTCATTGTTATCTTTTTTCTCGGATTCCTGGGGTCAGGGGTATTGCGATACTTTTCAACATCGTTCGCGATTATTTCCAGAAATAGGTAGTGATCCTTATCCTTAAATCTAAGGGCATACAAATCCACCTCTTCGCCTTCAATCTCCGGATTAAAATATCGTTCTATAACAATTTCATATTTCATATATAAGTTAATTGTATCATTAAAAAATATCAAGTCTTAAATTATAACTTAATTTCACCCTTTACCTTGTTATTTTTCCATGGTAAGACGGGATTCAACAACATCTTTGAAAGAATACTTCATTTTTTCACCTTCTTTCCCGGAACATATTGCAGGTGATCCCTGGATGAGCGGAGGGCGGACAGCTCGATTTTTATTCTTTCCTCCATCTCGATAAGCTGTGCAAGGGTGTAGGTTTCATCTCCGGCCTGGATTTTACCGCCGAATGCTGCTGCCAGGCTCTTCATGTGGGATAGGCGATAGAGCTGGTCGTTAAGTTCTGACAGTCTATTAACGCTCATAGTTATGATTGCGTGTTGTAGAGAATGCTGTTCTTAACCGCTAAGATTTTATTTCGTTGCGAAGAAAAACGAAATGCATCCCTTGCGTTCTTGATTGTTTCATGTATATCAAGCTTTAGAGCATTTAGTGGGTCATAATCCATCTGAGCTATTATTACATTTGAATCTGATGAATTAAACACTGGTTGGTAGCAATTCAGCAGGGAGAGAAAAATAATAGCCAGAGCATATTTAAGATCTGCATCAGCATTTATCAGAGGAAAATCAATCTCACCTGAAAAAAGACTGATTATCTGTTCATATGAATCACGGTAAGTGTTCCTTGGCCAATAGCGAAATTTGCCTGGATCTTTTCTAAACAAAAGTATCATTAGGATAATAAGTCCAGGACTAGTTTTTTCAGGTATCTGAATTCGAGAAAGAGTATCCAAAATAAAATTCTGATCTCTTGGACTGGGTTTAACTAAAATATTCGCAACGCGCACAGAGGCCTGAGAGTCTTCTAATTCAGTCCTTGATTTATGATTAAAGAAATATTCTATTGCACTTTCAGTAGGAAATGGAATTTCCAATGTGATTAGTTTATTCAGGTATGCTCCAGCTGCTGTATCGAGTCCATATGAGTGCTTTATTGAAACGGTCAATTGTTCACGATGATAGGCAATGATGAATACAAAGTCTGTTTGGCCAAATATATGCTTTATGCTCTCCAGAAGTCGGATGGCATAGTCTGGGCGGCAGCGATCAAGTTCATCAATGAGGATAACCGGCGGGGTACCAGTTGACAAAGTGTAGGATGAAGATATTGTTTTTAAATGACCAATTAACATCTCACGCGCCATCTTCTCCTTTTCATATGCGTCGACGGCATCATTCACTCCCTTTCTTGATTCCTGGAACAGCTGTGTGACAGACTCCCTATCAATTACTCCAGCGGTACCCAATTCAATAGTATTAAGAACAAGGTTTGTTACAAAGCGTTTTCCATTATTAAAAAATGAGCTATTAACAATATCTCTAGCTTTCTGAAGCTCAGTCTTATTCTCTTGAGAGTCTGCTCGAAAAAGGGAATCTATTTCATAAAAAATCGACACTAAAGGGTTGTCCGACCAATCATTTTCCCAGGCAGAAAAATAAGCTACCTTTGACTCTCGTTTTTCGAGTTCACGCTTCAGGATTTTCAGAAATGTAGTTTTCCCGCAGCCCCAGGGGCCACAGATGCCAATCACATTTGGGCCATCTTTGGTATTGATCTGGTTTATTACATTATCTGTGAAGCTTTCTAACTTCAGCAGGTCAAATTGGAAAGAGTTTTCCTCTGGAATTTCGATGTCTTTTATCATATTTGTCCTACCTGAAAATGTTTGGGGCTCCCTCCACATGTTAATCGAAGTGCGTCCAGCCTTCGAGTTTTCTATACTTCCTGACAATCTAATAATATTAGGTTATTCTCCCATAGGGTGTTATCTGGTTATATCCTTAAAGTAGGTGTTACTGCGGTAACTGATACTGTTGTTTGATCCTTCTGTTTATGCGATCTATTCCACCATCATTAAGAATTCTATACACAATGGACTGATTATCAACTGAGTGGATGGCAATTCTAAGGTCTTGGATTGCAATCGTATCGGGCAAGTTTTTTAAACTGTATCGGTAGTAATTTAAAGGAGAGTTTTTAACTTGCTCATCAGCTGTTATCATGAGAACACCGTCAACAAAGCTGTGGTAGCTGTAAACATCCTGAAGATGAACAGTCCCGTAGGTTTGTTCGTACGGTGAGCGGGGCTTTGTGATTGTGTACAGGATTGTAATCATAGGGTTCCCTACGCTGGCTTTATGCTGGAATTCAAGATCAGCAGGGAAGAGTCTCACTGATGTGATACCTTCCTGAGTTGCGGCACATCCTAGCACCATCACCGAAATGAGAACTGCGAAGATGTATTTCATATTTCCTCCAATTTTAATTATTGAGAGTGAGTTTATTTAGGCATGTCTCCGGTTGATTTATACTTCGTCCTTAAAGAATCAACTAAACCACCATCATCAAGTACTGTGTACTCTATTCCCTGGTTGTTTGCCTTATGCACCAGTACCTTGATGCTGTTTAGGTGGATAGTATCGGGGAGCGTGATTTCATATTCATAAGTATATGAAAAATCTGGTTTGATTAATGTTCCAAAGTCCTTTACGGAAAACTCACGGTAGCTGATTTTTAAGATCGACTTAATAAATCCTCTGTATCTGTACTCTTGTGTAAAGAACATGTTCATATCAACTGGTTCACCGGTAACTAACGCAGTTTTGGCAGTAGAATAGTAGATATTCGCGATAGGGTCGCCAAATTTTGCTTCCTTTCTTTTCCCAAAGGTGTAATCAGATGAAATGTGTAGATTCGCACCAGTGCAACCAGTCAAGGTAACAACAATAATTGCAAGGACAGAGAGTAGAACCTTCTTCATATTTCCTCCCAATGAAGCATGAATAAGTATTTAGTATTTGTTTACGGTTTCTTCCGCTTTGGTTGAATCCAAACTACTTTATAGATGGCATCGATGTCTGAGTAATTGATATAGATAACCGGGTGTTCATCCTTGTTATAGCTTCTCAGTTCGATTTCACCTGCTTTGTCAACAACAAATTGTTTGATCATCTGTCTGCCATTTTTGAGTGAGATGGCGACTATATCCCCTGACATTGGGGGGATTGATGTATCTACGATTGCAAAATCACCGGGTTCAATGGATTTGTCTTTGTTGGTAGGGTGGATCATGGAATCACCTTCCACCTGGACGGCGAAAAGGTTGGTTGTGCTCTGCAGTTCCATGACATCCAGCTGGCCTAATATATTATCCTCTCTGTAGATCAACTTTGGATCTCCTCCACTGAATACACCCACTATAGGGATGTGTTTAAGTGTTACGCTTCTGTCATTTATCTTCAATGTGTCAAGGTTTACCCTGGGGGGATTGTTTACTGAGTCTTCTCCTGTCAATAGCCAGTCAAGCGTGACCCCACCAAGGCGGGCCAATTCCTTGATAACCTTCAATGGCGGTTCGCTTTTGTCCCCCTCCCATGCGCTCACAACTACATTATTATTGTACCCAAAACGGTCGGCAAAGTCCTTCTGACTATAACCAAGGGATGCGCGTATATTTTTAATTCTACGACCGAGGCTCATAATTTTAAACTTTATTGTAAAAATTTAATCTATAACTATTGACAATGATAGTTTTAAACTATATCTTATAGGTGTAACTTTTGAATAACTTATTTACTTACATACGGAGTTAAAATAATGAATAACAAGAACAAAAACAAAACCGCTAAGACCCGCAAGGATTATATGCAGGTTTATTTTGAACGAGACTTGTACCACCACCTTAGAGAGATCGCAACACAGGAGAGCCGGGAGGTATCAACTTCTATCAAGGATGTTGCCGAGCGTGCTGTTATTGCCGGTCTCCGCGCCCTGAACTATCCTGAATACAGTACCAAGAATGAAAGGGTTGCATCATGAAACCAGCCAACACCAACCGCAGCACTGATCTTTCCGGTATTACCCCCGATAACTTTGAGGGCTTTAAGGAATATCAGCACATTCACACTGGCCGCAGCGTGGAAGCTATCCAGATCAATTACCCGTTCCACATTACCAATCGTTTTGGTATCCAGAATGGGGAGAAGGGGGACTATATCAAATTCCTTCAACCCTCACCAGTTGTATCCAAAAAGGATGTTTTTGAGCACAACTACCAAGAAAAAGTACAGTAACAACATCGTGACCGGGTAGCTTAGAATCTACCACACTTCACTATAAACATCACGGGAAATAACATAATATGTGTAAAGCGATAGACGACATCAGAAGAATCATCAATGACAGTGACCTGCAATTAAGCTGGCTGGCACAGCAGCTGGGGGGCAGGTGGACGAAACACCGGCTTTACTATCTGCTGAACAGCGGAAAAGACATCTCAGTAACTGACTATACGGAGCTGATGCGGTTTTTTGACCGGCACGGGTTTCTGACACAGCTGACTGCACCTGAGTGCACCACTGCACTGGAAGAGGTTGCACGGCTGAATACGGAGAGCGCGGCACTGGTGGCCCTGACTGTGGAAAGCACACAGGATAATGAACTGACCACGGAGGAGAAGCAGGACATTATTCTGAAACTGCAAAAGATCGAGCGGAGGATAGCTGAACTGAAAGAGGTGCTGAAATGAGACGGCCGAGAAAACTGCTGTACAGCTACGGCAAAGCTGCCGAAGCTATGGGCGTGGGAAGAAACAGGATTGTGAGCCTGGTAGAGGAAGGGAAGCTAGGTGTGTGCCTGGTGCAGAATAAGCCGATGATCCCCCTGGAATCTCTGCAGGAGTATATCAGAATGAATACGGTGATGGTAATCCCCACCCGGAAAAGGACACCGAAGCAGGTGCGCAAAACGCAAGAGATACCAACAGATGAGACATGCTTTTACTGCAAGATCTGCAACAAGTTCACGATGCGTGAACCGGGCAGGTTTTACTGGGTGGAGGTTTGCCCGAAATGCAGCCGGATGAAAAAGAATAAGGCTGCAATTGAAGAGCTGAAGGTACAGAAGTACCAGGCAATAAAGGATGAGTATAGTGGGGCGACTACACATTCCAGAAAGGAAGCGAGGGTATCATGAACCAATTATTACAATCCCACTGGGCGCTTGCCCTCAGGATGCGGAACCGCAGCACGCTTCGTAAGGCGCTGCGCGTAACCTGGGACATCAGCACCACTGCCATTAAGGCGATGATCCACAGCAACAAACTGCATCATGATCTGCAGCGGCAACGGAGGATCCAGGATCAGGCAGAGCATATGATTGCGAACGAACTGAACTTTCCGATTCAGAAAGAGCTGACAGACATCAACAGAGAGACTTTACTTGAAATGCGGAAGCGTGCCAAGGAGCGTGTAGACAGGTTTGCTATGCCGGATACAGATCCGGTGGTGGAGAATCTGTACAGACTGAATGACTCCTCCTACGGCGGATCATTCCTGAATGACGAGACATTTTTAAGTGACGATTTAAAACAGCAACAGCCCCGTATGACGTCCGAGGCTGTTGTGCTTACTTCACCTAATGAAAGGTAAAATGTGATGGCGAAAAGTAACAAAACAACCGATACGGTGCAACAGACAGCTGAGATGACACTGCCTGCACCGAAGAGCACCCCGAGTATATCCTGGGCGATTTATAAGATTGACCGGAGGATTGAAGAGGCGATTGAGCGTGCAGTGAACCCGGAGACGGGAGAGATTGACGAGATTGCCTCTGCGGAGCTGGAGACGCTGTACAATCAGCGTGATGAGCTGATCTGTGATGTGGTGCACTATTACAAACATGCAACCGGGTTTGCAGATGCGATTGATGCGGAGATCAAGAAGCTGCAGGATCGGAAGAAGTTTGTACAGAATGCTGCAAACCGGATTAAGCAGTTCCTGACAAAGATTATCCCTGCCGGTGAAAAGGTTAAGGCGGAGACATACGAGATCGGCTGGAGGAAATCCACTGAGGTGTATGACATCAGTCTTGATTATACGGAGCTGGAACAGCACTTCCCGGATCTGCTGCGTATCAAGGTGGTTAAGGAGCTGGATAAGAATGCGGTAAAGGCACTGCATAAGGAAGCCGGCTTTCTGCCGATGGGCATTGAGATCATTGAGAAAAACAACATTCAGATTAAATAGGGAGGCAGCAGTGAAAACGATATATGAAGGCACTGAGGTTGGTTCACTGGGTATGATTACCACAAAGATCGATTCTGATGATCATGTGTACAGGATCACCACCAAGGTGAACAACGATAAACCGAAATCCCTGGTGATCAGCTGTGTAGAGGTGGCGATTATGCACGCACACCTGATGAGTAGTGAAGGCGGCTCCGTAACTGACTTTGCAATCAGACGGGCTGTAAAGCGGCTGGAGGAATATAAAAACAGCGAGGTATCAAATGGCTAATGTGATGGCTTTACCGACACCTGCAAACGGATCAGCAGCTTTGCAGAGTGTGCAGCAGATGGAATTTACGCGTGAGCAGTTACAGCTGATTAAGGACACTGTGGCGAAGGGTGCCACTGATGATGAACTGAAGCTGTTCACTTATGTGGCGAAGAAATCCGGACTGGACCCGATGACGAAGCAAATCCACTTTGTGAAGCGGTGGGATAGCAGCGTGGGCAGGGAGGTAGGCAGCTTCCAGACCGGTATTGACGGATTCAGGGTGGTTGCTGAGAGAAGCGGCAAGTACGGTGGGCAGGATGGTCCTTACTGGTGCGGTGCTGATGGTGTGTGGCATGATGTATGGCTTGATAAGGCACCCCCCACAGCTGCAAAGATAGGCATATACCGTACTGACTTCACAGCCCCTATCTATTCAGTAGCACGCTATGAGGCTTATGTACAGCGGAAGAAAGACGGCTCTGCCACATCCTTCTGGATGAAGATGCCGGACATCATGCTGGCAAAGTGTGCGGAGGCACTGGCAATCAGAAAAGCATTCCCGCAGGACTTGGCTGGTATCTATAGCTTTGAAGAGATGCAGCAGGATACCATCGAAGAACAGAATACAGCTGCCGCACCTGTAACACAACCGAAAGTGCAGCAGCCCAAGAAGCAGAATACTCAGTCAGCCACCCCTGGAGGGGAAGCAATTGAGGTTGAGACAGTTGAGGAAACCAGCAACTCAGGCGAAGCAGACATATTCCATACCATCATGCAGCAGATTGACACCTATGAAGATGTCAACGAATTGCAGGAGTTCTGGAAGCAGAATTATCAGCTGTTCAGGTCGAATCCGGATCATTACAAGGCGTTCAACAATGCGGTGA
>JAEXTR010000204.1 GCA_023406915.1 Bacteroidota bacterium | reverse complement strand
CTCGACTGGTCAATACCGAGGTATTCAGGGAAACTCAGGAGCATGATATTTCCAAATGCAAACCCGGCTATACCCGTTTTTATATAAAGCGTTTTCTGATCACGCTGTTGCTGTTCTTTATCTTTTTCATCCAGCAGTACCTGTGGTTCATATCCCAGTGCGGTGATAAGTGCCGCGAGTTCACTCATCGGCAGTGTGCGGTTAAATGTCACAGAAATACGCTTTGCCAGGAAATTCACCTGTGAGGAAACAATTCTCTCATCAAACCGGTAGAGTCGTTCTAAAAGCCAGATACATGAACTGCAATGCATAGAAGGTACAAAGAAGGAAACAACACTGATCTTCTCATCACTGTAATGCAGTATTTTTTCGGCTATCTTAGGTTCATCCAAATATTTGAATTTTCCTGCATCGGCATCACCTTTTCTGCTTACACCGGGGTTTTCCGAAATTGCGTAATAATTGCAGAGATCATTCTGATCCAGTATCTCATATACGACTTTACACCCCTGGCAGCAGAAATACTTTTCATTAATATTAATCGAGGCGTCAGGGCATACATCACCGCAGTGGAAACAGCGAAGTGCTTCCTTGGTATTTGAGATTGGTTCTGTATTTGACTGTGTACTCAAGCCCTCACATGGCGGAAATATCTGTGTCAAAGATATAAAAAAAATTGATTCATTTGGGAACTTTTTTTAGCGGCATTCAACTTTTAGTGCGTCACTGCTGAACAATTCTTCACGGTCACATAAGTCGTAAAAAGGGCAACTGGACTAAGCACAATGTCGAAAGAATAATTTCTGAATTGGAGGGTCAACTTTATTCGTGACTTTGATGCAATCATTACTTCACGAAATCAAGGGTCTACCTATCACACAAGTAATTCTAGGATTCATCGTCCATTCTGACTATTGGGAATGTAAGCAAAAATATGGTTCCTGATGGCTCATTATCATGAACAGTGATCACTCCTCTCATCTGCTCGACTATTAGTTTTACCAGACATAGACCTAGACCACTCCCCTGCACTCTTTTTGTATTGCTCCCACGGAAAAATTTATCAAATATCTTAGCTTTGTCTTCAGTGGGGATTCCGATACCAGTGTCTGAAACTTTTATGGTCACGAATTCATCAGTCTGTGATACTCCTACATTAATGACAGCACCCTCTGGAGAGTATTTTATACCATTTTCAATCAGATTCTGAATAACAATTGCAAAATAATCGGGATTTCCTCTCAGGAAAAAATCATCCTGAAGATGAAACACAGTACAATCAGATCGGATCAATGGGTTGACTTCCTCTTTAATTACCCTATTAACACTGAATACAGTGTTGTTCAAAATGCCTGGATTAGATTCCCTTGCAAGGATCAGGAGGCTTTTTACAATACCAATCATCTTGTCTGTCTGACTTTTTAGTACATGCAATGCTACAATATACTCTGAAAGATTTCTGTCTTTCTTCAGTAAAAACTCAATTTCGCTCTTCAGTGCAGTGAGCGGAGTCATCATTTGATGAGAAGCATTATCTGTAAACTCTTCAATTTTTAAAAACTGTCCTTCCAATCTCTCAAAAAGCTCATTTAGTGTATTTTTTAATCGCGCTAATACATCATTCTCACTCGTCTCAAAACTTATTCGCTTTGAAATGCTCTTTGCACTGATTTCCTTTGCAGCATCAATAATCTTATTGATGTTTGAATAAGCCTTCTTTGATAAAAACAGAGATGTGAGTAAAATGAGAGACAAGACTATTGGAAAGGTAACGAGATTATAGAACTCGAATTCTTCAGCAAGTTGAGTTGTTGATGATCTAAAACTGCTCAGCTGGATTATTGCATCAACCCCGGAATCCATTTTCTTATAGACAACCCTCAAAGCTTCACCACCTGACTCCTCATTATTAAATTCAGTGTCTTTCGAAAGTTCAGTTCTGGTTATTGGAATCTCTCCAAATAACACAATATTTGGGCTCTGAAACAGGATTTTCTTTTTGGAATCGTAAATTTGTAAGAGGTAAGCATTTTCTGTAATCTCATTAAAATCAGGCTCCTCAAACTCCTTTTTGTTATGAAATACCAGCTCGCCATCTTGCATATCAATAAAAATATCAATGTGCTCAATCTCATGAAGCATCTTTTTATCGAGCTCTTTATCTGCCAAATCCAACAGTTTGTATACTGAGAAGATGTTGAACAGAATATAAAAACCGATGATCACAAGAACATTCCAGAGTGTTGTTCTAATAATCGAGTCAGAAAAACGGAACTTGAGATCAAGCTTCAATGAGAATGTACCCCTCTCCGTAAATATTTCGAAGGAGTTTTTTTTCACAAAATGGTTCGAGTTTTTTTCTCAGATTCTTGACACTGGATTCAACGATATTTGTGTCAGGTACAAAATCGTATCCCCATACCTGGCGACAGAGCTCCTCTTTATTAATAATCCTATTTCTATTCGAAATAAAGTACCTCAGCAACTCAAATTCCTTTTCTGTAAGTTTTATCTCAGCTCCATTCACAAAAAGCCTCCGGTCAGGCAGGTGCAGTTGCATTTTTCCAAAACTTAGGTAAACCTGAGTGTTCTGCCTTCGCATAACAGCTTTAACACGCGCGAATACTTCTTCAAATGAAAATGGCTTTGTAATATAGTCGTCTGCACCGCTGTTTAAGGCTTCAACTTTTTTCTCAGTTGCAGAAAGAGCAGTTATGAGTATGATGGGGATATTATTACCCGATGCTCGCAGTTGATAACAGACTTCAATTCCACTAACGAGTGGCATACTCCAGTCAAGTAACAACAGATCATAATTCTGGAAAGCCAACATCTCGAGAGTTACCTTTCCATCTTCAGCAAGATCGACTGAATAAGATTCATCAAGAAAGTTCTTTTTTAATGATTGCGCAATATCAGGATCGTCTTCGGCAATCAGGATTTTCATAAAACACCAGATTTCTTTTTCTCAATTTACCGTATTTATGGGATTCTCAACAGTAACTGATTATGAAAAATAAATCATAATTGTTTTCGTGACTTGATAGTAATTTTAGCATAATTTTAGACCGAAACCCTCTGAAAAATTTGTGGAGATTTACTCATGAAAAAAATGTTACTGCTCTTTGCTTTAATGCTTATACTACCTGCATTCATGCAAGCGCAAAATTATGCTGGTAGTCAGAGTTGCCAAATGTGCCATTCTGCTGCCCACCAAAACTGGTCAAAGTCCGGGCACCCATACAAAATTCAGAAAATCAACAATGCCCCCCCAACCTACCCAATTGGTTTGGCTGTACAGAAGATCGTTGGACCGAATGTAAATTACCTTCTTGAACCTGGTGTTCCAAAACCTCCAAAAGGTTATACCTGGTCTCAAATAGGATGGGTAATGGGTGGGTATCACTCAAATGCCAGATTTATTGACACTGCGGGATATGTTATTTGGGGTGATAGTGCTCAGTATAATCTTCCCACCAAAAAATGGGTAACCTATACTCAATCAACTCCCGGAAGAACACCTTACACCTATTCATGCTATAAATGCCACACAACAGGCGCCAGTCCTAACAAAACACCCGCATTCGATCCATACCCTGGAATTGAGGGCAGCTGGGCTGAAGCAGGCGTTGGTTGTGAAGGTTGTCATGGTCCTTCGAGTGCCCACCTCTCAAATCCGATTGGAGTAAAACCCCCTAAAGAGGGATACGAGACATGCAATAATTGCCATGCCAGAGACCGTGGCACTTCATTTGCGTGGAACCTTAGAGTTGAATGGCTCCCTGCCACAATTGGAGGTGTCAGCACAGGTTTCATCAGACACCGCGAGCAAGGTGATATGATGCTCGCCTCAAAGCATCATACAGCCGGAATGACTTGCTCTTCCTGCCATTCAGCCCATAAAGGCGTATATTTTGAACTCGGTGGTTTGAATGCTGCTGGCAGCTGTCAAAACTGCCATCCAAATAAAGAGATTCAGGGACATGGACTAGACAAAGCTGCCTGTGTAGATTGCCACATGCCATTTGCTGCAAGAAATGCGGTTGGATTAACCCCCTATATTTCTGAGCAGAGTACACACTTCTGGAAGATCATAACAGACCCAATTGATATGAGAGGCAATCTGGACACAACTGTTGCTTCAGGAAAATATTTCATAAAGCGCGATGTCAACAACAGATCCGGACTTACTCTTGATTATACATGCTTGCAGTGTCATGTCGATAAGTCTGTTACATGGGCAGCTCAGTATGCAGCCAATATTCATCAGAATGGTATTACCTCTATCCATGCTGACAATACTATTCCTTCGGCTTACACGCTGTCTCAAAACTTCCCGAATCCATTTAACCCATCCACCACAATCAAGTTTGCACTGGCAAAACCATCCCATGTTTCACTGAATGTTTATTCAGTATCAGGTGAATTAGTATCGTCCCTGATTGATAATGAGATGAACGCTGGTAGGCACGAGATTACGTTTGATGGCAGTAATTTGGCGAGCGGAGTCTATATTTATCGATTGGTAACACCAAACTTCCAATACTCCAAAAAAATGGTGTTAAGTAAGTAATACAACCTTGTTTGCGCATAATTAAGTTTGACCCTTAATTAGGTTAGGTTGGAGGCCGCTTGATAGGCGGCCTTTTTTATTGCTACATTCAGTATACCTATAGTGATCACTAATAAGATCTCTAGAATTGGTAAGCATAGATATGATCAAAATATGATGGATATACGGAGTTAAACCTTTATGCATACAACTCATTCGAAGAGTAAGCCTCAGATAAGTGAGCCCAAGATCGGGCTTCGTGCTCCTCTAGTGGCGATCAACAGACTAGTAACCATTCCATATTTTCTCTTGGCTATCAAGCTGATCGCTTCAGTTGTATTTCTTTTATTGGTAATCACTGGTTTGTTAGCACATTCTGATGATGCTTCTTTCTTATATCAACTACGAAATACAAATTTTGGCAATCTAATTGTGTGGTCGTATTGGTGGCCAGCAATTGTAATTGCAGCAATTTCCCTTGGAAGAGTATGGTGTATGATCTGCCCCGTTGAGTTGTTGACTTCCATGGCTGCGAAATTTGGAGTTAAAGGAAATCGCCCCGGATTCGTTAAGTCCGGATGGGTGATCGTACTCTTCTATCTATTTATTTTACTAATCGGAATACAAGGATTTGCTATTCATCGCAATCCATTTTATATGGCG
>JAEXTR010000380.1 GCA_023406915.1 Bacteroidota bacterium | reverse complement strand
CCAGTGCTGAAGGGAAGGGAAGCTGCTTTACGGTAATGTTACCCAGGGCAGAAAGAGATTAATTCTACTATACTTCAGCTATCCAAAAAGCTCACTTGATAATTCGGTGGCAACTATTGATTCCTCCTTCTGAGGAGGCTCAGGGTTGAATTCGCCAAACTCCAAGTAAGGTGCGACCCACTCCGGGGTCGGGGTTCCTCTCACGATCTTTTTCTATAAATCTTTGACCCACTCCGGGGTCAGTACCTGACTCACTCTTAGTCTCCGCCGCTCTCGGGTACCAACGATATATTTCTTACCAGTATTCAGAGTAATGTGAAAGCCAATCGCCTGGCACAGATCCATCATCCGCCGGCGGCGGAGACGGATCGAAGATTTATAATAATGCAGAGAAAACTATTTCGTCCCCGTAGTCTGTTTACTACAAAAATTGCAAACCCATGTTACATCATTAGGGTTATCATTACTATTTTCAATTCTTACGCTTCCTGTAGATTCGCCACCGAAAATTCAGGAGATCCAACCAAAAAATGAGAGCAAAGGTTTAGCCCTATCAACCAGGAGGCCACTGCATTTTTCTGCCACCGAGCAGGTGCATGTGTAAGTGGTAGACTTCCTGCCCACCATCCTGATTACAGTTCATCACTAATCGGTAGCCTTTGTCTGCGATACCCAGTTCTTTTGCCAATTTTTGAGCTGCTGCGATCATATCGGCAATCAGACTTGCATCTGTCGGAGCAATATCATTCACGGTTGGAATTTGTTTCTTCGGTATAATCAGTATATGCACCGGTGCCTGGGGGTTGATATCATAGAAGGCGAGAACCGTTTCCGTTTCCAGTGCAATTTTCGCAGGGATTTCTTTATTGATAATTTTGGTAAAGATGGTATCAGGCATGGTTATTCTCCTTTTCCGATTCCGTACTTCTTCATTTTGTTATACAAATGGCTTCTCTGTATATCCAGAATCTCAGCCGTCTTGCTGATGTTCCAATCATTCTCTTCCAACTGACGAAGGATATAGGCTTTTTCAGCTTTTTCCTTAAAGTCCTGGAAAGAACTGCTGTCATGAATGAGATCAGAGAGGGATACTTTTTCAATTGGAACAAGGAACTCAATATCCTTGTAGGTTATATCCGTTTTGTTTACCAGGATAATTATCCGTTCGATAATGTTCCTCAGCTCCCTGATATTACCGGTCCATTTAAGCTGCTGCAACACCTTCACCGCATCATCGTGAAAGAGAGGAAATGACTTTTTATGCTTACGGGATATTTCACCAGCGAAAAATTGAACAAGAAGGGGAATATCCTCGAGTCTTTCGCGGAGCGGAGGGACGTGGATAGGAATCACATTCAGCCGGTGAAAAAGATCCTCACGGAAATTTCCTTTGGTAATTTCCTCAGGGAGATTCTTGTTTGTTGCAGCAATAATTCTGGTATCGCAGTCAATTTTCTTCGATCCACCAACCCTCTCAAGCTTACCATCTTCAATCACCCTGAGAACCTTAGCCTGTGCCTGAAGGCTCATGTCTCCGATTTCATCCAGAAAGATTGTGCCTTTGTGAGCAAGTTCGAATTTTCCGATTCTTTGCTGAGCTGCGCCGGTGAATGATCCCTTTTCGTGTCCGAATAATTCTGATTCAATCAGCTCATTTGGTATTGCGGCACAGTTCACTTCGATGAGGGGGCTTTTGCTTCTTGTACTTTTCTGGTGAATTGAGCGGGCAACGAGTTCCTTACCGGTTCCGTTTTCACCGGTTATCAGCACTCTTGCATCGGTTGCAGCAACCTTGTCAATAATCTCAAGAATCCTGCCAATAGCCTTACTGTTTCCAACGATGACTGTTTCGCCAGCGACTGTCTGGCGTATCGTTTCATTCTCCTTTTTGAGCAGAACCTGTTCGGAGGCGTTCCGAACGCTGATCAGGAGTTTATCGCGGTCGATTGGCTTCTCGATAAAATCGAACGCACCCAGTTTGGTTGCACGGACGGCGTTTTCAAGGTTTGAGTATGCAGAAATGATAATAAAGGCAGAAGGAGATTTGTTTTCCTTAGCTTTAGCGAGGACTTCAAAGCCGTTGAGTTCAGGCATCTGGATATCGAGCAGAACAACATCAAACTCACCGCCTGAAATGAGTTCAAGACCGTGGATCGGGCTTTGCGTGGCTGTAGAGTGATACCCCTCATAGTCGAGTATCATGCTGATACTTTCGCCTATTTCCTTTTCATCATCAATGATCAGAATGTTTGTCATGTTCATCTTGCAGGGATTGATTGCGAATATAGTGTGAAGGGAGCAGAGCCGGGTTATCGTTCAGGTCTCTCCCGAATTTTTGCCCAAGTTTGTTTGCCCGGATATCACGCCAGTCGAAACTACTTTGGACTTTAAAGGTTTTTTCAAATGCTTCCACAAAATAACCAATAGCGCTGCTTAAATCAAAAAAGAGCGAATTATAATCGAGGAAGGCATTGCCAAAAAAGTGAGCCAGTTTATCCTTGTCCCCAAACTCGTGGTCGGGTGTATCAGTAAAGAGCCGGGAAGGGAGGTTTGCATTTTTAGCGAGGAACACTTCTTCAGATGCAGAAAGGATTGGGATAGTTACAGTAATATCAATGAGTGGCAGGCGCACCGGCATTTCATTGTAGGGGATGGTTGCATAAACGAGAGTCAGCAACGCTTCGGAAATATCATTGTCAGTCAATTGCAGAGCCCGAAGATAGATTGAGTCCACTCTGGCAGGGTCATCAACCGTTTTGCCCATTTCGAAAAAGTGAGGTGATGCGATATAGTTGGAAAGCGAAACGACATCACGACCCAGTTTGCTCGACTGGGTGTAGGTGTCCGATGGGACACACAGGACGAGCAAGCTGATGATGATATAGTGACAGATTGAAACAGACCTCATATCTCCAAATATAAGTTTTTGTGGATCAAGAAACTATTAAGGATAATGGATTCCGCCACGGCGGAGGATAATGGATAATTGACAATTGACAATTGACAATTCCCGAATAGCGGGACAGGTGATTCCGCCACGGCGGAGGATAATGGATAATGAGCTAAAGAAAGCGAAGATAAATTCCCTCCCCATAGGGACTTTCAGCCACATAGTGACTTACAGCCCATCCTCTCCCTTTAACAATTAGCTTCACTCCTTCCTGCAACGGCGGAGGGGAGGTGATCCGTCAGGAGAAGGACAGTAAATTTTATACTATTAAATCAAACCAACTCACCCTCCCATAGGGACTTTCAGCCTGCCCCCTCTCCTGAAAGTAGAGGGGGAGTAATCCCGACGAGATGGTAGGCAAGTAGGAAGGGTGACTTGACTCTCACATTTGTAAGTAGAGCTAAATTTCTGCTCTCGCACATTGAAAGATAAGAGTTGAAGTTTTGCCAGTTTGAGAAATCAGTAAAAATGTTGCGAAAAAGAAAATGATTTTCTGCAACACACGATATCAGCAATGTGAAAGGATACTTTTTAAAAGTTGCTGGCGAACAATCATGTTAATCGGGACAGGATTTTTACGAGTCGGAGAAGAGTTCTGGTTTTTGGGGTGGTGGAGAGGAAGCCTTCCGGAATTTGCGTTTCAGGTGGGGGCTGGGGATGATCTTATCGAATTTTGGGTTGAGGGTCGGGAGCGGGAAACGGGTCTCCAGTTCCGTAGGGGGGATCAGCTCTGGTTCGGATTGCTTGTGGATGCTGAAGCGGATGTGATCGAGTTGCTCCTGTGGGGGTTCCGTTTTTA
>JAEXTR010000315.1 GCA_023406915.1 Bacteroidota bacterium | reverse complement strand
GTACTGTGGCACCCGCTGTAAAAGCATCCGTTAAAGAGCTGGGACTGGAAGCAATAACCGAGTATAAAGGTTTTCTACCGTATCGTGATGCGGTAAAAGAGATGCAGCTGGCAGACTTTCTTTTAGTGTGTGCAACTGAGCCACGACATACCCCAGGGAAATTGTTTGAGTATCTGAGAACGCATAACAGGATCATCGCTTTTGGTGAGGATAACAGAGAAGTGGCGCAGATACTTGAAAAATCAGGATGCGGCAGACTGTACCAGTATGGTGAAAATGCCTCGGATACTCTCGATGCCGGGCCCGTTACGGCTCCCGATACTGATTTTATTAGCTCATTTGACAGGTCAAAGATCGCAACACAGCTTATCGCCTTGATAGAACTAGCTAAAAAAGGTTTAAAAAAGTGAAAAAATGTTTTTGCATTAATAAAAAACAGTTTATTTTTCTATTGTTCTTAAAAAAACATTCAGCCACTTAAAACATCTTTAGGAGAGATATTATGGCAGAAAAAAAACCGCTTACCAAAGGCGAAATCATTGACGTACTGGCAGCAAAACTTGGCACCACCAAGAAATTAGCCGGTGATTTCCTGAATGAATTTGTATTGCTTGCTTACAAAGAAGCAAAGAAAGAATTCATCATCCCAGGATTGGGCAAAGTTGTTGTAGCAAGCCGCAAGAA
The DNA here is from genome assembly GCA_023406915.1 of Bacteroidota bacterium. Taxonomy (GTDB): domain Bacteria; phylum Bacteroidota; class Ignavibacteria; order Ignavibacteriales; family Ignavibacteriaceae; genus JAEXTR01. The sequence continues at coordinate 3,498 of JAEXTR010000315.1, read as the reverse complement.
GAGAAAGGGACGCAATCCTAAGACAGGCGAAGCTATCGTTATCCCTGCAAGAAAAGTTCTGCAGTTCAGATTTGCTAAAGCAGCAAAAGATGCTATCGTAGGCACCAAGAAATAATCTGCCTGGAAGTGATTCTCAACAGAAGCCGTCTCCAAAAGGGGCGGCTTTTTTTTTGTGGGTAAATATCAAAGGGTGTTTTACCTGCATTAAAGCCTTTTAATCTATTTGACAATATTTGCTTCAATAGGCTTGTGCATTTCGTGGGATACTGTTGCGATAGTGCAACATGGAGGGGTTCTTTGCAAACTATAGTCTGATGTTCAAGGGAAATAAGACGAGCGAAGCACCTTCAAATGCCAGAGGGTTTTATGGATATAGAAAAATATATCTCTAATAATCTCTAATAATCTCTAATAATCTCTAATAATCATCAACATCGATTAGAACCCATTTGGGTTTTGCATCACTATTGATATTTTTAATCTTATTATGCCTTCTTAGCTCAGATAAAAGGTTGTTTATCTTGATTTTTTTTTGCTTTTCATTCATCCAATCAGGGAGTTTATTCCATAATAGTTCGTTAACATCTTTACGTTCAACATATCCATGCTCCCTGATAGCTTTTTTGATCAAATCAAGATAATACGCCTTATCAAAGGCCTTGTACTTGGAGTATATTGCTTTTTGACCTGTAGTCTTAGCAACTGAAAGCGAAATATAGAAGTGGGGTCTCCTTCCTTCTATAAGTTTTCGATTTTTAAGATACTTTTCCTCTGCAATGGATAGTTGCATTTTCTTTTGCAGTTTATCGAGCATCATGATTTCGTCTAATGTTAGATCAGGATTATTAGCGAGTAACCGTGCGTAATCAACATCAAGCACTTTCCCTGTAAGTGTTAATTTGACTTTATTCCCACCGAGATCATAATCGGGTAAAGGGAAAAAACGTTTCCGTTGAAAGTTAAACATTTTTCGAATTCCACCTCCTGCTATATCAACCATTTTAAGATTAAACATTGCAGAAGACAGAAAACGATTCCTATAGTGTTCCTCCGGAGCGTCTTCTTTTACAACCCTTTCAACTGATCCGGGGATAAAACTCCCTAAGTTTGTGAAGATGAGCTGATCGTCTAACTCGACAATGTTGATCATCCCCTGTCTGGTGTAATCCTGATGAGCAATACAATTATTGATTGCTTCACGGATACTGAAAGGTTCATATTGGTCAACTTCCTCGGGAAAAAGTGTTCCTTCTTTAAGGTATCGGTATTTAAGATTCCTAATTTTTGCATAAATCTTGTCGACGGCATGTAGGAGTGGACAACTGACTATTAAATAGTCTTTATCATTGCCATTTGAATCCTTGAGTAACCATCGAATTTTTGCAACTGAGGGACTGATGTAATGCTCTGATTCTTCTTTACCAAGCAGAATAATAGCTGTTCTTGTAATTTGACCTTTAATTGTAATTTTTGCTTTATTTAGAAAGGTAATATCATCCCAAAAGTCAACTTCCTCAGCATTGTCGGGAAACTTATTCTTGAAATATCTCCGCGCTGAAGCGATTGCAGACTCTTCCAAATCATCGAGTGATGCATCACGAACAATTGCGGCGCTCCAATCTTCTGAAATTACCTGGGCCCTGATTCGCTCTAATTCCTCAAGATTTAATGGAACCAATGATTCATTATCTCTACCATAGTAATGTCCATTGAATGCGATGGGAAAGCCTTTGGGTGCAGCCGGAATTTGAAACATGATTACTCTACCATCGGTCAGATGTAACTCGTGAATATCAATAAAAGTTATCCGATTGGTCGTTTTGTCTGCTATGTCACTTTTTAGCTTGTCTAAATCTTTCCGATCAGTTTTGAAAGAAGTCCCAACAATTCTGTGCCTGTTATTTTCAACCCCAAAGACTAACCATGCATGATCTCTATTCATCAGATTAGCTTCGTTACTTAGAGCTGAGAAGTATTTCCCCATTTTGTCAAAATCGAATGACTTCTTTGCCTCTTTAAATTCAACAATTTCTGATTCAGTTTTTAGTGAGCACAAATGATCCAGTATGACTTTTAGTTCCTGGTCGGTCATTTATCACCTATTGTAATAATTGTTTCTATGGTGTATGATTAAAGATCGATTGCCTATAAGCATGAAAAAAATATGAATATTAGCATGTATCGCAATTGCATATACTGTTGTGCTAATTTTCATATCAACACAACTACAATATGTGCAAAATACAAAAATTTATGATGCCATTTTTGGTGGGGCTATGCTGAGGATGAGGGGGGCTTTCCAATCAGATAATTCAAATGTAATACGATTCGATTAAGCATAGTTTTTTAAGTTCGGTATAAGAAAGATACTATCTTCATATCTAATGGATATCGAAAGAGCCTTCCCTCTACTCCTTCTTCTTCAGTTTTGTGCGGTCGATGCCGAGGGAGTCGAGGACTTTGTGGTAGAGGTCTTTGTTTACTTTTGCCAGGACAACACTTTCCAGTGCTTTGGCGCCGGAGATCTTGATGAAGAAGCCGATGGTGAGGTTGCGGGAAGTGGCGTGCAGCTTCATCAGTCCGCTGGACTTTCCTTCGAAGATGCCTCCCTCGAGTTTGTCGATGTCAGAGAATTTCAGCTCGACTTTCTTTCGGGAGAAGGCATATTGTGAACAGTGAATGGTATCCCCAATGATCTCAATTCTGTAAGGGACGATCTTATATAACTTAATGAAGTGGCGGTTGATCAGGTAGATACCTCCCACGATCATGAGGATATAAAGGTAATCGGTGATCCTTCCGTCAAATGAAAAGAGTGCGGGCAATAAATACAGAAGTAGCAGAATGGTTGCTAAGATATTGGCGTACTTATACAGTATACGATATATCCAGCGGTATGTATAAACTTCTGCACTCATATTAAAACCTGTTCATGATGTCGATGACCTGTTCGATTTCCGCCTCTGTATTGCCGAAGGAACAGGGGAGTGAAAGTATGGTTTTGTGAATCTCTTCTGCAAGTGGGTAGTGACCCTGATTCAGTATGCCCTGCATAGCATTCTGTCTATGGGGAGGCACGGGGTAATGTATCTCCGTTTTTACTCCATGCTCCAGCAGGTACTGGCGTAAAGGGTCCCGCTCAGGATGCCGGACTGCAAAGATATGGTACACATCAGTAACCCCCGCATCTGTAGCTGGCAAAACAAAATCGCTCTTCAATTCTGAAAGATAGAGCGATGCCAGTTTTCTCTTATGGGTATTGATCGCATCAAGGAATTGGAGTTTCACCGTTAACAGTGCCGCCTGCACTTCGTCCAGACGGGAGTTGTACCCGATCACTTCATTGTAATACTTTACATCTGAGCCGTAGTTGCGGAGCCGTTTGATCTTTAATGCCAGTCCATCATCATCGGTGGTCACAGCACCAGCATCACCGAGCGCACCCAGATTCTTCGTAGGGTAGAATGAGAATGCACCAAACTCACCGAAGGTACCGAT
>JAEXTR010000283.1 GCA_023406915.1 Bacteroidota bacterium | reverse complement strand
CCACATGGACACACCAGACAACCGCCACCTATACAGCACCAAACGGTTTCCCGAATATTATCCACTTTTTCGACGCAAATAATGGATTTACCCAGGGTGATCCTAACGGTGGATATTTTGAATTCTATACCACTACGAATGGTGGCACGAACTGGGTACGTGTTCCTCAGGCAAACATACCAGCCGCACTCTCCGGTGAATATGGTGTCGTTGGTTACTACTCTGCTATTGGCAACCACATATGGTTCAGCACAAACAAGGGACGTGTATATCGTTCTACAGACCGTGGTCTGAACTGGACAGTGCATACCACCCCGATCGGAAACTATCAGTTCAAGATCAAAATGAGAGATGCTGCTAACGGTCTCGCATTTGTTCCTGCTCAGAACTCACCAGTAGATAACAAGTCCTATCGTACCATTGATAGCGGTAAGACCTGGGTTGAATTCACCCCGACCGGAACATTTTATGGAAACGATTTCTGCCATATCCCCGGAACACCGAATGTTTGGGTTAGCACTGGTGCAGCAACCGGATTATCTGGCGCATCATACAGTCTGAATGATGGTGCAAGCTGGACAGATTTTGACGGACGTATTGGTATTCAACACACCGCAGTTGGCTTTGCTAACAATAACGTTGGCTGGGCTGGCAACTTTACAGATCAACTCACACCGGCTACGGTAGGTGGTGTATTCAAATTTACTGGTTTTGTAGCGGCAAACCCTGTGCTTTCCGGAGACTACTTCATCCCTAAGGGTGCAAATCCTAAAGGGTTCACCTCACTGAAGCAGGCATTTGACTCATTGAATGCAGTTGGCGTCAGTGGAACCGTCCGTTTTCTTATTGATGGGAATCTGACTGAAACAGGTAATCTGTTGTTAAACCGTCAGGATATGACTGCCACCAATAAACTGGTCATCAAGCCCGCAACAGGCAAGACCCCCACCATCACAGTCAATAACTTCGGTACTGATCTGTACGGAATTCTGTTTGATGGTACTGATTATGTTACCATTGATGGTACCAACGGAACCGGCACCAGCCGTGACCTTACCTTCATGTTTGACGATGCTACCAATGGTCAGTGGGCTATTGAGATTCTGAATAATGCTGACAATATGACCATTAAAAACTGTAACATCAAATACACTAATATGAAACCTACAGTTCAGACTGCAGGTATTGCAATCGATGGTGCAGAAACCACTGGCGCGGCAGACAATGTATTGATTCAGAACTGTATGATTGGTGACGAAACAAAAGCCTTTGAAACCGGCGTTGGCATGTGGGGTAACTCAGCAGCATCACCAGTTTCAGGTAAAATTGAAAACTGTATCATTTATGCAGGCAGAAGAGCAATTACTACGTTCTTCATTGCTAAAAACAGCTATATCGGAAACAGTATCTACATCACCTCACCTGTTGCTGATAAAGCTTTCTACTCAGCAATCTATATTACTGGCAGTGTAGCTGATGACACCACCGTGATTGCCAATAACAGAATCTTCAACCTGAAGGGTAATTCCTCAACCAGCAGATTTGTTGGCGGTATCGTAGTGTATGGTAACACTGGCGTGATCAATGCTGTAAACAATTTCATTGCTCCGAACTTCTCAAACCTGGGTACGAACACTACCTTTAGGGTTTATGGCGTTGTATTCGGTTCAGCTACCTGGAATGGTATCATGAATATGGCTTATAATACCATACTTATTACTCCAACCACTTCCACCGGAGTTCATGCCTGCGTTGGTACTGAAGTACAGTCAGCTGCAATTCTGAATATGATGAACAACATTTATGTGAATAATCATACTGGAACAAATTCCTATGGTATCCATTGGACCAATGCACCTTCTGCAACAAGCCAGCTGAATGCAGACTATAATAATATCTATGTTCCAAATGGTTTGGTTGGTAAATACAATACAACCGATTACACCACCCTTGCTGACTGGAAGACTGGTTCAGGTCAGGATCCACACTCGGTTTCAAGAAATGTAAACTTTGTATCGAATACAGACCTCCATCTTACTGGTAATTCTATTGGCGATATCTTCCTCGCCGGTTTGCCAATCGCATCAGTGCTCTATGATATTGATGGTCAGCTGAGAAGTGTGGCTATACCTTATATGGGCGCAGATGAGCATCCTGAATCACCACTGCCGGTTGAACTCGTATCATTCAGTGGTAAGGCAAGTTCAAATGGTATCACTCTGAATTGGGAAACTGCTACTGAAACCAACAACCTTGGATTCCAGGTTGAACGCAGCAGTGATGGAACCACCTTCGCTCCTATTGGATTCGTAAAAGGAAACGGAACCACCACAACTCAGAAGGCATACAGCTATCATGATGCTTCTGCGGTGAATGGCTCATTCTACTACAGACTGAAACAGATTGATCTGGATGGCAATACTGAATACTCAGCAGCTATTCTGGTTGAAAACACCATTCCGGCTGAGTTCGCACTCGCACAGAACTATCCCAATCCGTTTAACCCATCAACAACTATCAGCTTTACTCTGCCAGTCAGTGCAAAGGTTACACTGAAGATCTATGACATCGCTGGCAGCGAAATAAGCACCCTCACAGACCGTACTTTTGATGCAGGCAGATTCGATATCGTATTTGATGCTTCAAAACTGGCAAGCGGAACCTATCTCTATGTTCTGCAGGCAAACGGTGCAGACGGCAACAACTTTACCCAGGTAAAGAAGATGCTTCTTATGAAGTAATTGATGCTGTTATAGTATCACTAGCCGCTCCCGGGTTCCGGGAGCGGTTTTTTTTTATCCCTGCCTCGTTCCGTTTGAACCACAACCCGCATTCTGTTATTTTTGACCTGTGAATTCTCCTCTACACACAATTTGAAAGTTGTTATGAACCGGATGCTCCTTCCCCTGCTGCTCGTATTCTTTTCCACTATGGTCATGCCACAGGAGAAAACCCTCCTGATCAGATGTGATGATATCGGGATGTCCCATAGTATCAATATGGCGATTGATACGCTTGCTAAGACAGGTATACCACTCTCAGCGAGCGTTATGTTCGCATGCCCCTGGTATCAGGAAGGGGTAGAAATCCTGAAGAAATACCCCCACATTGCGGTGGGCATTCACCTCACACTCAACTCAGAGTGGAAGGAATACCGGTGGGGACCAGTTGCGGGAAAGTCTCTTGTACCAAGTCTGGTGGATAAGAATGGATACTTTTTCCCTTCAAGAAAACTCTTATTTGAAAACAATCCAAAGATTGAGGAGTTTGAAATTGAGCTGAGAGCACAGATAGAACGTGCATTACAGTCGGGCATACAGATATCCTATATGGATTTTCATATGGGTGCAGCCGTTACTACTAAAGAGCTAAGACAACTGGTTGAAAAGCTCGCAGCTGAATACGGTTTCGGTTTAACAAGATATTTTGGCGAAAAAGATCTCAAAAATGTGTACAGTGATGCGCCTGATCAGAAAACCAATGCACTTGGGGCGATCATCAGAGATGCGGAGCTACCTGAAAAGGGGCTGCTGGTTTGCCATATAGGAATCGATAATGATGAACTTGCTGCAATGACTGATCTGAACGCTGGTGGATTAAGTGAAATGAGTAAACACCGTCAGGCAGAATTGGATGCACTTCTTTCCGAGGAATTTCATCAGGGCTTGAAGGAGCAAGGCATTCGGCTGGTCAATTACCGTGATGTGATTCAGAATGAAGGATTACAATCCATGCGCAGAAATGAAGAGTAGTGATACAACCTTTTTTAACAGACCGGAGTCAAAGAAGATAACGGATAGATATGAACAGTGATCAGGAACTTATAGAACGCTTCAAGGATGGTGATGAAACCGCCTTTGAAGAACTATTGCAGCGCTATGATAAAAAAGTGCTTGCAACGGCGTATAAATATGTCCGCTCCAAAGACCTGGCAAAAGACATTTATCAGGAGACATTCATCCGGGTGTATAAAGGATTACACAAGTTTGAGTACCGTAGTCAGTTCAATACATGGTTATACAGAATAGTGGTGAACACGTGTCTGAGTTTTGCAAAGAAAGAGCAAAGACATGATTATACCCCATTATCCGGAGATGAGGATGACGGATTCCTGAATACACTGCCCGATGAAGCAGTACCCGATCCAAGCATGAGCGGCATTGACAAAGAAAGAAAAACTGCAATTCATAATGCAGTGAACCGGTTGCCTGATCAGCAACGGATGGTATTCGTTCTCAGGCATTATCAGGGTTTCAAAATGAAAGAAATTGCATCTATGATGAATATCAAGGAAGGCACCATAAAAAGGTACTTGTTTCATGCAGTACAAAAGTTGCGTGCCGACTTAGGTTACATCCAGAAAGAAGAGCAGTAATATGCATCAGGAATATGAAGAGTTAATTGTACAATCGGTATTTGGTGAACTGGGCAGAGAGGATGAACAGCACCTGAAAAGTCATCTTGCTTTGTGGCCCCATTGCCGGAAGAAAAAAGCAGAGAGGGAGTCGTTTGCACTCGACCTCTTTGAGCAGGATAACCTGCCGGATTCTTTTGTAAAAGAAGCACGGGATGAACTCTTCACGGTACTTGCACAGGAGAAAGGTACTCCGGATTCCACACCCGCAGAAGTGGGTTTTTTCGTGGAACTGAAGCGTTTTTTTGCAAAGCCTGTGTTTGCATATCCTCTAGTTTTTGTTTCCGGATTTCTCATTGCATTAATGCTTTTCAATTCTGCAAGTCAGTCATCATTGCAGATTATCAGCGGCATAGGTAATCAGGAAGATAACCTTGAACTCGATAGTCTGATGATCTCAAACATCAAATTTGTTGATAATGATGCATCGGATGGTGAAATAACCTTTTCCTTTGATGCCAGCCGTAAGTTTGTGGTCAGCGGCAGCATAAATGAGGCAAAAATCAGAAAGCTACTGATGAATGCCATGCTGAACGAAGTAAACCCTGCCACACGTCTCAACTCCTTTCATGCCTTTAAGACGAGTCAGGTCCCACTTCGTGATGAGCAAATGAAACAGGCCCTGATTACCCTGTTGCTTCAAGATGAAAATGCAGGAGTCAGAATTGCAGCTGTAAAGCAATTAAAGGAATTTGAATACGATCTCAGGATAAAGGAAGCTCTTCTTAAAGCACTTTCCTCAGATGGTAACTCTGCCGTGCGTATCGAAGCCATCAATGCACTTGGTGAAGCTTTATCAAAGACACCTGTTATAACCCAAGAAGGAGAGAGAATCTTAAGGGAAAGAGCTGAAACAGATGATAATGAGTATGTAAAGTTTAAAGCAAAAACCATTATTGAGGCGATCTGATGAAAAAGTCGAATGTGTTCCTCATCAGTGCAACAGCCTTGATAATGCTGCTTGCCCCTACGCTGCTTAGTCAGCAGAAACAGGTGA
>JAEXTR010000246.1 GCA_023406915.1 Bacteroidota bacterium | reverse complement strand
TATTACCTGCCATGAGTGCAGGAGCAGCGAATCTGAATACCTGCCAAAATGGAAAGTTCCAGGGCATAACTGCTAATACAGGGCCAAGTGGTTCGTAGGCAATGAAACTTTTTCTGGCATCAGTTGAAACAATATCATCTGATAAAAAACTTGCAGCATTCTCAGCATAATAGTCACAAACCCATGCGCATTTTTCAACTTCTGCCTCTGCTTGTGCAACTGGTTTTCCCATCTCCATGGTCATCAGGTTTGCAAACTTTTGCCTTTCATCACGGAGTAGAATCGCAGCTCTTTTCAGCTTGTCAGACCGAGATTCCATCGAAGTCAGCCGATACTCTTTTTGATAAGAATATGAGAGTTGAACTTTCTTCAGAATTTCTACCTGTTGAAGGGGGGGATATTCTGCAATGACGGAGTTATCAAATGGATTGATTGACTGAAACATTACGACCTCAGGTAAACTTATTTTGTATAAAAATCGATCATGGCCTGAATAGCAGACTTACAAACAGGGCAGAAATTATCAACTGTGATTGATTTCATTGTACAATCCTGTTTTGGCCTGAAAACACCCTTTGCCACATAGCCACCGCCTTCAAAGACTCCCACACTGGATTTGTACTCATCAGTTGCGGGGGTAGGTACCGGAGTCTCGGGATGAATCATTTGCTTCCATTTGCTGGCAAAATCAACCATGGTAGTGACATTGGGTTCAAGAGGTTCTTTGTTCAAGGGATAGAAATCGATGTAACCGGTTTCACTTGTATAATATTCATCAGCCAGGAAGGCAAATCCGTGTCCGAATTCATGGGTAAAGATGTACTCTCCGAACTGATTATCGGCAACGCACACGTTATAAAAATTATAGATCGCTCCGCCACCATACTTTTTCGTGTTAACAAGAATATATATCTGATCATAGGGTGCATTGGAGGCGAAATCTCTCACGGCAGTGTAATCCTCAGTCATCAAATAACGATCGACATCAAAAGTATAAAAACCTGAACTGAGGTTTGTGTTTTTGTAGATACCATCACCCGGTATATCCGTGCCTGTTTCTTGTGAGGGTGCCGCAATACCCCAGATGTTGAACTTATCCTTATTTTCCTTAAAGGGCGAGGCCTTAAAAAGATAGTTAGAAAATTTCTCGCAATCTTTCCTGAACTTATCCATCTGGTCTTCTGTGTAACCTTCAGGGATAATCACTATATCTACACGTGATGCTGGATCGCCGGAGTTGTGCACAGCAAAATGAGGAAAGACTGACTTACGATCTTTGTAAACAAAATAGCTCTCAGGATCAATATCCAATTTGTACTTCTCGATAAACTCAAGACTTTTATTCCTGCTGAAAAACCTGACCGTTACTGGGTGTTTGGGATAAGGCATGATAACGCTCTCGGGGAAACTCCGGGAGGTTTTCATTGCCTCTTCGGTCGTTTGCCACTCACTGAACAAGGTTGAGTAATTCTTCGAATAGATAAGTTTACCAGTTTTTTGATCTTGTACTTCGAAACGATACTTCCCGTAATTAAATATATCGAGTAGTTGTGTTTTTGAACCACCCCAGTAAGGTTCTTCTTTCAGTTGGGTAAGAAAAAAATGGTCGTTGTCCTTATCGCCAGCATGCTGGTAATCGATGCGTAATACTTTATCAACAAAATACTCATCAAATGTAACCTGGGCAGTGGTAATGGAAACTGAAAAAAACAGAATAATCATCAAAGTACGCATAATACAATCCTATGATTCTTTTTTAATGGTAATGACGCGTTGAGGGAATGGTATCTCAATATTGTTTTTCGAAAATTCAATATAGATAGCTTCACGAAGCTGTGTGTTTACTGAAAAACTTTCACGATAATCCTGAACGATTGCAGCAAGCCGAACATTAAGTGCGGAGTCTCCAAATCCCATAAAGCCGAATTCAGGGGGGAAATCTTTACTGACATGCGGATGATCTGAAGCTACCTTCAGCATTATCTCTTTCACTTTTGAAATATCAGAGCCATAGGCAACGCCAACTTCAACCAATACGCGCGTATAATCATTTGGAAAGGAAATGTTTATGATCGTTGACTTTGCTAATTCATTATTTGGAATGATCAGAATATTCTGATCAAAATCCCTGATCCTTGTGGATCTGATACCAATATCTAGCACCGTTCCGATAATGGGACTGGAACCAGCTCCGATTCTGATACGGTCACCTATCCTGAAAGGACGATCTACCATGAGAATAAAGCCAGAAATCATGTTTGAAAGTGTTTCCTGGGCGGCAAATGCAATCGCCAGCGATCCTACACCAAGTGACACAACAAGACTGCTGATATCAATGTGAAATCTTGAAAAGACAATACCGAGTGAAATAACGAACAACAGAATGGATATTACTTTCCTCAGCAATGGTACAAAGCTTCTGCTTAATAGTTTATCAGCATCGGTATCGGTTTTTTCTGCGTAAAACGAAAGAAGAAGTGACAAAAGTTTATTGATTTTCAGAAAGAATACAAAAACGATAAGTACGAAGAAGACTCCTGACAGGAAATGAATCGCCATCTGAGCAAACGGATACGTGGTAAGTAATGCCTGTCCGGCACTATTTGTAGTTGTCGAAAGATTATGCTCAAAAATATTAATCGAGTAACCAAATCCTACAAGCAATATAATGTGGTATAAACCCTTTTCAGCAACTACAATGATTTTGTCATCAAGGTTGGTGGCGGTCTTTTTTGCCAGTGGTGCAAAAAGCTTTTTTATCAGATATGCTAATGTTTTACCAATAAATCCAGCAATGAAAATCACTGCCACTGAAATCAGTACAAAATATAGAAGATCATCGTTTATAGTTTCACGGAGAAATTTCAGAAGATGCATTGTCAGGTAACCGTATTATGATAGAATTTTTCTGCTCCCGGGCTTAACCAGAGGTGAGCCTTCTTTACACATGGGACATTCATCAGGCATGAATGATACAACACTCAGTTGTAAAGTGCTGACGGACGGTACACCAAAATCGACGGTTCCATTGCTTCTGTCAACAATATAACCAACACCAACTATTGTAGCCTCAGATGATGTCACTATTTCCATCGTTTCAAACACTGAACCACCAGTAGTAACTACATCCTCGCAAACGAGTACTCTTTCACCTGGTGAAAGAGTAAAACCTCGGCGGAGGACAAGTTTTTTATCCTCTCTTTCTGCAAAGATTGAGCGCTTGTTGAGCAACCTGGCTACCTCTTGCCCGACGATGATGCCTCCCATCGCAGGTGCAATCACGGTATCAAACTCAATAGTCTTGAATTTTTCTGCAATGATTTCGCAGAGTCTTGTAGTATACGCTGGATACTGCAACACTTTAGCACATTGAAAATACTGAGCACTATGCCGCCCCGATGTTAAAAGGAAGTGCCCCTGAAGAAGTGCTTGGGTATCCAGAAAAAGCTTTAATACAGATTGATCAGACATTAGAAAAACCTTTCATGAGAGTATCTATTTTACCAGCCAGCTCAAAATCAAGATGAGTTATACCGCCATGATCATGGGTAGTAACCGTAATTTCCAGCTTATTCCATCCATAAATGCGAATATCCGGGTGATGATTCATTCCATCTGCAACAGGAACTATAAGATTGATGAATGTGACAGTGGTAGCAAAATCTTTGAAAATGTAGAGCTTTTGCAGTGACGATGATTGTTGCTGCCAACCATCTAAATCTTTGAGTCTTTGAATCACTTCGGTTTCGGTAAGTTTCATTATTTGCATGAGTTTGATTATCAGATACTTGTAAATGTAAGGAAAGTAAGGTGAGTATAAAAATGGAAATTCAGCTGAAAATAAAAAAGGGCTTCAGATTTCCCCCAAAGCCCTGTGTACATAAGTGAAACTACTCAGACACTTTCCGGGTGCTCCAGAATAGTGCTTTGCTCAATAAAAATAAGATGGTCTGTGTTCTCAACGTGACGAGCCACTATAACACTGCCTTCCTTAAACGAACCCCGGAGTAGTTCCTCAGAGAGTGGGTCTTCAATATACTGTTGAATTGCCCTTCTGAGTGGACGGGCACCATACTTCGGATCAAATCCTTTATCTGCAATGAAGGATTTGGCATTATCCTCAAGGATGATTTCCATTTTATGCTCTTTTACATTTGAGGTAAGGTCCTTCAGTTCAACATCAATGATCTTGATAATATCCTCTTTGTCAAGACTTCTGAAAACTATGGTCTCATCGATTCGGTTCAGAAATTCAGGACTGAACAGCTTCTTAACAGCATCATCGATAGTATTCTTCATGTTGGTATAACCATCTGTATCATTCATCTGGTTAAAACCGAAGGAACCGATCTGCTTGATGTCGCGTGCGCCCAGATTTGAAGTCATGATGATAATGGTGTTTTTAAAATCAACTTTTCTGCCAAGGCTGTCAGTTAAAACACCTTCATCAAGAACCTGTAAAAGCAGGCTGAAGATATCAGGATGTGCTTTTTCGATCTCATCAAGAAGCACTACAGAATACGGTTTTCTGCGAACTTTTTCGGTTAACTGACCACCTTCCTCATAACCGACATATCCGGGAGGGGCTCCGACAAGTCTCGATACGGCAAATTTCTCCATGTACTCACTCATATCAATTTTAATGAGTGCAGAATCAGATTCGAACAGATACCTGGCTAGCACTTTGCAGAGTTCAGTTTTACCAACCCCGGTAGGACCTAGAAAAATAAAACTACCAATCGGGCGATTCGGATTCTTTAATCCTGCACGGGTCCTGCGGATCGCTTTCGTGATCTGTTTTACAGCCTCATTCTGTCCGATAATTGACTCAGTGAGCGTATCTTCCATCCGAAGGAGTTTTTCTGATTCAGTCTGTGCTACGCGATTAACAGGTATTCCTGTCATCATTGCAATAACTGTGGCTATATCCTCTTCTGAAACGTCGAATACTAACTCTTTCGTTTTTTCGTCCCAATCCTTCTTGGCTGCTTCAAGCTCGGAAGAAAGATTCCGCTCCTTATCACGAAGTGCAGCTGCAACTTCATAATCCTGCTTTTTCACAACTGCAGATTTTTCAAGCTTAACTTCTTCAATCTGGTTTTCAAGCTCAAGAATGTGTGGGGGGACTTCAAAATTACGCATATGAACCCTGGAACCAGCTTCATCAAGAACATCAATGGCC
>JAEXTR010000240.1 GCA_023406915.1 Bacteroidota bacterium | reverse complement strand
CTTCAATCTCTTCAATGGTGCACTGATGTGTCTTCAGGTCTTCCAATGATCCAAAGCGCTGAACTTTCTGCTTTACGAGATCACCATAAGGCATAGGATGGCGGATAGCAACAACCTTTTTACCGGCTGCCTTCAGCAAATCAACGATCTTACGGGAAGTCTGTGACTTACCGCTTCCGGTACGTGCAGCAACAATAGCAATCACGGGTTTGGTGCTCTTGATCATGGTTTCTTCTGCACCCATCAGACGGAATGAGCAGCCACAGGCATTGACCAATGAGGCTTTCCCCATAACATAGTTGTTTGATACGTCAGAGTATGCAAATACTACTTCATGAACATTAAATTTTGCGATCAGTTCTGGAAGTTCAGATTCATCATAGATTTTAATACCCTCAGGATACAGTTTTCCTGCGAGTTGCGGAGGATAAAGCCTTCCATCAATATTCGGGATTTGTGTTGCAGTGAAGGCTACAACATTATAATCTTCATTGTCTCTAAAGTAGACATTGAAGTTGTGGAAATCGCGCCCGGCGGCGCCCATAATAACGACATTCTTGCGTGCCATACAATTTACAGCTCCATTTTATTATTCAACAGTTACGCTTTTAGCGAGGTTTCTCGGCTGATCAACATTGAGCCCCTTCTGGACTGCTATGTGATAAGCCAGTAATTGCAGCGGTATCACTGATAAAATCGGCATCAGCATCCGTATGGTCTGAGGGATGAGGATGGTGTGATCTGCCAATTGCGAGAGCTGTGTGTCTCCTTCACAACCAATGGCGATCACTTTGCCTTTCCTTGCACGGATTTCCTCGATGTTACTGATAATTTTATCATAAGTCGAGTCCTTCGGGGCAATGAAGACTACAGGCATATTCTCATCAACCAAAGCAATAGGTCCATGCTTCATTTCAGCAGCGGGATACCCTTCTGCGTGTATATAAGAAATTTCTTTCAGTTTTAGCGCACCTTCTAATGCTACCGGGAAGTTATACCCTCTCCCCAGATACAAAAAGTTTGCGGCATCTTTATACTCCGACGCTATTTTTTCAATCTGATCATTCAGCGCCAGTATTGTTTTAATTTTTTCGGGGATAGTTAAAAACTCTTTGACTATCGCCTGACCGTCCTGCCGGCTTAAATCTCTTTTCCGGGCAATAAGCAGTGTTATCAATGCGAACACGACCAGCTGGGCTGTAAATGCCTTCGTGGAGGCTACACCAATTTCAGGTCCGGCGTGGATGTACACACCTGCGTCACTTTCCCTTGCAATCGAGCTTCCAACCGCATTACAAACGCCCAGACACAGGGCTCCCTTTTGTTTCGCTTCTTTTAATGCTGCAAGGGTATCTGCTGTTTCACCACTTTGTGAAATAAAGAAAATCGTATCGCTGGCCTGAATAATCGGATTCCTGTACCTTAACTCAGATGCATACTCCACCTCAGTGGGTATCCGCAGATACTGCTCAAACATATACTCAGCTACCAGACCGGCATGCCACGACGTTCCGCAGGCAGTGATAATGATTCTTGACGAGGCAGCCAAACGGTCAACAACTTCTTCAAGTCCGCCAAGCTTTGCATTCCCATCATCCGGAAGCAGTCTGCCTCTCATGGAGTTGAGCACAGAATCCGGCTGCTCCATGATCTCCTTGATCATGAAAGTAGGATACCCGCCCCGGTCAATCTCCTCAAGACTCATGGAAACTTCATGAACCTCTTTTGCGATATCCTCATCAAAAATATTCTTCGTATGAAACCGGTCTGCAAATACTTCTGCAATCTCACCATCTTCGAAATAGACTACCTGCTTTGTATGGGCAATAATTGCGGATACGTCAGAGGCTATAAAATTTTCATTCTCCCCGATCCCGAGGACAAGAGGTGATCCTTTTCTTGCAACAACAATCTTATCAGGTTCATGCTTATAAATTGCAGCAATACCGTATGTGCCCTCAACTTCGTTTAAGGCTAAGCGCATCGCCTTGAATAAAGAATAGCCGCGCTGGAGAAAGCTGTCGACTAGATGGGCTATCACTTCGGTGTCAGTTTTTGATACAAACTCATACCCGATATTCTGCAATCCTTTTTTCAGTGTTGCATAGTTTTCGATAATGCCGTTATGAATAATGAGGAGTGTTTGGTCTTTGTTTGCGTGAGGATGTGCGTTTATCTCATTGGGTTCACCGTGCGTTGCCCACCGGGTGTGTCCGATGCCAAGCTTCCCGGTGATACCGTCAGCTTCAATGCGTCTTTCAAGAGTGGATACTTTTCCTTTATTTTTTGCCAGGGTGATCAGGGCATCATTGATAACCCCGATTCCGGCAGAATCATAGCCACGGTACTCAAGACGCTTGAGACCTTCGATAATTACAGGAACGCAATTTCTGCTTCCTATATAACCGATAATACCACACATTTATGACCTATTTTAAAAATTACTGATCACATAAGTTACATAATTATAATGATTTAAGAAAATCTGGCTAACAAAATAAGACCAAATTTTCTCTGAAAAATTGCTCAATTGAGCTGTTTTTCAATAAGTCCTGTGAGGGAGAGAATTTATCGTCTGATGAGGGAATACAATATCTCCGGGGAAATTCTTCTGGCGACTTTACCGAGTTGGAATACCCGTTCGATTGAAATGTACAACGGGATCAGCGGAAAATCTGAGATCCCTCTGATAGGCATCCAGTTGAAGCCCACTTCATCCATAATCTCAAAAGCATGGCGCTTGATCAGGGATTGCATCTCCCCATACCTTCTGGCACCAGGATAAAGATGCCCTTGCAATCCTGGTAGTGTTTTAATGATTTGTTTGTAGGAGTTGATATTAATATTATTGAATAAAAAAAATCCACCCTGTCGTAATAGTTGAGATACAGTTTGGAACACCCAATCCATATTCTGAAAATAGACAATGGAGTCAAGGAACATCACAGCGTCATATTTTTCATCCGTCCACTTCCAGTCCTGAAATGAGGAATGAATTATGGAGACCTTTTCAGTTCTGTTTCGCAGAATTTCAACAGGCCGAATATCAGGCTCCACTACCGTAACCTGATAGTACTCAGAGAGTGGCAATGCGAATCTGCCGCTTCCACCTCCGACATCGAGAATTTTGCTGCCTTCCGGGAGGTTTGTATCAAGATTTCGTTTGATGAATTTGTACTGAGTCTGAAACCGGTACTGACCAGATTTGGAGGCATAGCCTGTATGTATATCCCAAATATATTCGTTATTTTTCATTCAAACCTTAGGGTGTTTAATAGCATATTGTTTCATTGAAACCAGGTTCTGTAGAATAACAGAGTTTAAAGAAACCTGATTTGAATTATAGTAAATATTACGGAATCAACACACAAAACTGCTGAACTGAGTTTCCCTATCCGGATGGATAACCTTTTCAGAGAATGAAAGTAAACCAGGTACTTGGACATTTACACAAACTATATAGCGCTTCTGCTCGTCTCCGCAGCACTGCTGGTACTTTTAGCCTTTACCGGTTACTTGCGCAGATCGATGCCTGGCGGAAAGCTTTTTATATTCCTTCTTCTTGCAGCAGGTCATTGGGCTTACTTTGAGGCACTCTCTTTATCCATCACCGATGAAAACTATACGCTGCTCTTTGATAAAATCAAATTACTCGGAAGCCAGATCGTCGCCCCTCTCTGGTTCTCCTTTGTACTGGCATACACTAATAAAGAACACCACCTCACACTCTACAGGCAATTTGCGTTGTGGATCATCCCGGTCACCGGAATCCTGTTGGGATTTACCAGTGACTTTCATCATTTGTTCT
Source organism: Bacteroidota bacterium (assembly GCA_023406915.1). Lineage (GTDB taxonomy): Bacteria > Bacteroidota > Ignavibacteria > Ignavibacteriales > Ignavibacteriaceae > JAEXTR01. The sequence continues at coordinate 16,248 of JAEXTR010000240.1, read as the reverse complement.
GGATTAACATCGAGACAATCAATCGGGATGGAAGACTGTTGTTGCTTGCTGAATGGGGAATCTGGGGTAAAATCAGCACAATCTACGCTTATATTCTTATCTCTTCATCAATACTTATCCTGCTTCACACACTGGCTTTCTCACTGAGGCGCTACCGCCTGCAGATCGGATTGCTCCTGGCAAGCTGTATCATACCATTTGTATTTGATATTATCGGCAACGTAAGCATTTCAGATTCCGCCGGAATTGACTTTACTCCATTAGCATTCTCCATCAGTGGTGTTCTGCTGGCACTCAACATTTTCAGCATGAAACTCTTTGATGTCGTGCCGGTTGCATATCAAAAGTTATTTCAAAGCATGAACCACGGTGTAATAGTTCTGGATGCAGAGAAACAGATTATTGATATGAATCAGGTTTCCAGGAAGCTTCTTGGTGGAGATCATATTAGAATCGGAGAACCAGCGACTTCCCTACCTTTTCTGAAAGAGAAAACCGATACCGTGTTTAACAGACAAAAAGAGATAATAGCAGATTTTTGTATGGCTCACGATTATTGGATAAGCCTTACAACAACTCCACTCTATTATAAGAAAAATATTTTCGCCGGGTACCTTTGCATTTTTCAGGATATATCGCTGCGAAAAAAAGCGGAAGAGCAGATCAGAAAAAACTCAGAACAACTAAAGAAATTGAATGATGATAAGGATAAATTTTTTTCCATTATTGCCCATGATCTGAAGTCTCCATTCCAATTTATTAAAGGTTATATCGATTTATTACAAAACGATTATGAACTTCACTCGGATCAGCAACGAAAGCAACTGTTACAGGGTGTTGACTCAGCGGTGGACTCTGCTCTCCGTCTTCTGCATAATTTACTTGACTGGGGAATGATCCAGACTGAAAAACTCACTTGCAATCCAACTCCGACAGATGTCAAAGTTCTTTGTATTGAACTCATGGAGCAGTTCAGCAGCCTTGCTGAAAAGAAGGGAATTTCTCTGAATCTGCTTTCGTCACAAAAAGCCGAAGCATTTTGTGATGAGAATATGGTTTCAACTATTCTCCGCAACCTGGTCTCCAATGCTCTTAAATTTACCAGAGTACATGGAGAAATCTCCATTACCTACAATGAGGAACATGAGAATGTACAAATCATGATTCAGGACAATGGCGTAGGTATTCCACAGCAAAAACTGGAGAAATTGTTTAAAGTCAGTGAAAAGGTGAATACGCCTGGAACATTAAATGAAACCGGAACTGGTCTCGGACTTATCCTCTGCAAGGAGCTTGCAGTACTGAATAAAGGGGATATTTTGGTAGAAAGTAAAGAGGGTGAGGGAAGCACATTTACATTGGTACTTCCCTCAGTAAAATAACTATTCCATCTTAACGAGTTTTTCAAGAAAGGTTTTCGTCCGGTCTTTATACTTCACGATGACTTTGTAGAAATACAAGCCATTGGCGATAGTGTCACCATCCTGATCCTTTCCATCCCAGTGATAATAATTAAACCCTATCTTGTAGGTTGATTGTGGAATCGAAAAATCCCGGATCAGTCTTCCTGCAATGGTGTACACTTTAATCTTAATCTCCTCAGGGAAGTTCTGCCCCCTGAGTTCGTAAGTAAAGTAAGTATCCTTTTTGAACGGATTTGGATAGTTAAACATCCTGTCTATATCATCATCCTCATAGACGTAGAACACACTTCGGTTAAAGGTAGTGTCAAAGAAGTTATTGGATGCATCCTTTGCCAAAACATCAAGATAATGCTTTCCTTCACCGAGCGTCGGCTCCCAGATAATCCTTGCCTCTGAGTTCGGGTATGGTGAGTACTCAAACCTTATATCCGGACGCGAGAATCCGACTGGTATATTATCGTATATCAATGTGAAATAAGATGTATCCAGTGGAAGCGGACTATTGTCCTGCAAAGTAATCAACACTTTTGGTTTTTTAGAAATTAGGTCACCATTCAGGATTTCCTCGCCATCAAAAGTGATACGGAATTGAGGATTGATCGTATCACGGGAGATATAAAACTTATTCTGCGCGATGTTGTTGAAGGTAAAGAATTCTCTGCCCGGATACTCTACAAGTGCACGTACACCGTTGGTAAACACTAGTGCATGTGTTGGTATTGCATTACTGATCGTCAGGAATGAATCACCTGGAATCGATACAGTCGTGGTATAGAAAGCAGTATCAGCACTATTCAGGAATAGGCTTACTTTTGCATCCGCCACGCTGTTCTGGCTTATATTGTTTACTCTCAGTGAAATTGTTAAAGGTAAGCCTTGCAATACCGAATCAGGACTAAACGAGAAGTCTGGAGATGCAATTGCTATCTCAGGCAACCAGGGATCATAATCAAAATGAACCTCTGTAAGCTCCAGAGGACTCCCGGGTATTTTTGAAGTATCAATCATACTGATCTCAGCCTTGAGTTTGGAATATTTGTCTGCATCGTACATCCCTAAATCAAGACTTTGGGTTACACCAACTGCCAGTGTATCCCAGGATCGGGTCTCGTTATGGAAACCAAATACCGTAGCAAAATATTGACCGAAACTACCCTGATCAATCATTGAATAGTTGAACGACTTCCAGTTCTGGGCAGGTCCAATCTCAGGGGTTGTCACTTTGCCCTGATCATCACGATACCTGCCGTAAAAAGAATAGATTGCCGGCTTTAGGGTATCCAGTCTGCGGTACACAGTAGCGTAGGCGCGATTATGCTCCCAATCGTAAGACCACTGACTGAATTGGTTTTGAAGAGCTTGCGGAATAATCCATGTTGGCCAGTCCTTCACCAAATACCCATCATCAATCCTGATCCTTCTCATATAACCTGCTGAGAAAGATTCGTATGGATAGAAATGACCACCTGTAACAAAGTAACTCGCGAAACCGATGTAGCTCTGGATATTTGGAAAATCCTTTTCACCAACCAACTGCCAGTTCAGCGCAGGATCATAGATGCGCATCTTATACTTGTAGTCACCAGCTGTATCCACGTGCGAAACCGAGTAAACGTACTGACTGTCAGAAGACAGATAAAAGTCACCTTTTGATACCGTGCCTGTTTTAAAGTTAATGAGACCCGCAGGTACAGGAATGGTATCAAAAGTCTGGGTCTGCGTATTCAATCTGATCAGATTAACAGAGTCACCATAGGGTATGTAAATATTCCCATCACTGTGATATGCCATCTGACCACGAATCTGCTCGTAAAAGTTCGGGACAGGACCATAGTCAGCACCCTTCGTGGTTCCATGGTAACCAGTTCCAACCCGGTACAGCATTGATTTTCCTGAAGGATTGTACAGGAAAACATTATACCAATAGTTACCCACATAAAAGTATTTGCCGTCGGTTACCAGGGCACTGGTGCCTACGGTATCAAAGTAAGGGATTGTTGTGAGATCAATTTTTTCAAGAAACGTTTCCATTTTCGGTTCAGGAAGCCGGAGGTCAGTGTTTTGCACCAGTACCTTCTTAATAGGATGATAATCAACATTTTCTGCATCAAGTATGCGCAACTGTTCCTTCGAAATGTGGAAACCAACTGCATCAATACCACCAAGCGCAATCGTTCTGGGCTTACTCCATCTTCCATATTCAGTACCGTCATAGATTCTTGCCCTCCAGAAATATGATCCATTTGGAAGTTGTGGGCTCTGCCAGCGGATCATTCCATCAGTACCGGTAACCTTGGGTGATTTTACCACCGGACTACCAAACGTCACCGACGTATCAATTTCAAAGAAGTACTCAAGTGGCTTTGCAATATAGTAACCAATATCTCCGCTGGTAAACAACATAGAATTGGCTGAGGTTGCAAGCCCATCAAATGGTGTGATAATAGATGGATCACTCAGGTTGAATACTGCAATAAGGTTTTGAGCGGTATTGTCATTATAATCATACTCATCAACCTGATCCTTCAGATTGATCTTTGCAGTAACTGTAATAAGACCGCTGACGGGTGGTTTCCAATAGAAATCGAGTGTATCGCGGTTCCCAAATACAGGAACTCTGAATTCCCTGATGCTTCCGGTTGTATCTACTGAAGAGAATAGGAACTCTACTGTCACAGTATCTGAGGTAAGAATTCCATAATTTTTCATATCAAGTTTAATGTGTACAGAGTCACCAACAAGGGGGAATTCTGGATCGAGTTTCAAATCCTTGCCGGAGAGGCTAAAATCCACTTTTGAGGGTAATGCCAGCTTTAGCAGTGGCTCGCCAAGTAATGTCAGGAGTGAAATCTGATTGGAATAATAAGAGTAGTCAGGCATCAACGCCTTCGCATTCGAGAAGGAACTACCTGAAATATAGTTCTTATAATTAAAAATCTGCTGGAACAACAGTTGATTAAAATAGACACCTATCTGCCAGTGCGTTAACCCTGAACTTCCCAGAAAACTGATTGCTCCTTTTTGGGGTATTTTGATGAACTGTTCTCCGAACACATCCTGATTGTCATAGTGAGCGGTATAACATGTAACGGAAACAATAAAAGGAAGTCTTCCGATGTTCTGTAAAAAGTAGATATCATCCTCAAGGAATGCAAGGTCCCACTGATAGCCGCCACCATGACCATAGTAATTTACAATTGCGGCACCATCATCGAAGCCTTTTTTTATTTCAGTGGTTGTACCTTTATAGGGCATATGCGGTGGTTTGGTAGGGAAGCGAAATACCATATTCGCCTCATACCCCATAGGTTTAAGGTAATAGTTGTACAAAACCAACGACTCATCATTAAAACCAAACTTTAACTCATCAACTTCATCTGCACCAGATGCAAGCAGCAGTGCGGTCTCCCGCCATGCTTTTCCAGGATCAGCAGGATATTGCTCTAATTTATCCAGATAAGCATTTCCCTCAGCAACGGTTTCGATGGATATCCTACCAATTACCAGATCAGGGATATTATCAGCTCCAGCTACAGTGACAAAGCCGTTATCACTTGCAGCTCTTCCGTACTGAATGCTGTGGTATGCGATCGAAGGTATATAGTTTTCTCTGCTATTAGGATTGATTTTTCTGTAATCAAAACTCATATCTCCGATCAATACAACGTAGTTTGGTGATGGTTTCTGCCACTTCTCATAAGCATATTTTATAAACTCTTTTATGCTCTGTGGATTTAGTTTTCCGAAAGAAAACTCATCATAGATATCCATCACATTTGCAATATATATTCTCGGGTTTGTAACGGTAGTATCGGGGAAGTTATTCATCCGAAAATTTTTCAAACGCTGTGCTATGTTTTGAAATTTTGGATGAGTAATTACAATATAATCTGCTGCATTATTAACGTCTCTAAGGGTTGAAGGTACATCAGCAACTATGGAGTCAACAGTAAAAAAGTGATTTGTGGTGCCGCAAAAATACTCTGTCTCCTGAAAGACATTATCTGCAAACAAAACAGAATTAATACTGTCACGGTTTATCTGGTTGTTTATAAGCAGTTTTCCACTCAGTGGAACATACACTTTCATTGTAGTATCCTGCCAACGCCAGAGAATGTATCTGTTAGTACCAAAATTCTGCGGTGGGCTCGTAAAATACAAGTGATCAGTGGTGGTCCAATTATATGCCCAATATTCAAACTCAAACCAGTTGATCCTGATCTCATCACTCCGGGATGAATTACAAACCCTGCCATTAGCCCTTACCTGCATAAAATTGTTCTCAGGGAATACCTGAAAACTATCAGGATGAATATAGAACGAATCGACAAATGTCATTGCCGTCTGGGCATTCCATTTAATCGAATCAACAATCTTACTGTTGACATAAACATCCACGTTATGGTCATAATTACACAGATAGTTACTCGTGGTAAGTCCATGCATGTTGACTCTGATCGTTGCGGTAGGGTAATTCTCATTATACTGGTAGAATGGATCAAATGGTTTTACAAATATGGATTGCAACTGACCATTCAAAGCCGAGGCTCTTCCCCAATACCAATAGTCCCGGTTCCCATCTGGTGCCCAACCTAACGGCTCATATAATGAATCAAGTTCATAATGTACTGTTCTTTTGTGGGTATTCAGGGTTCTGTTGTAAAAAGTTGGATAGCCAGACACTTCTTTGAATCTCAGCCCTGATGTGTCTGCCTGGAATGAAAGCCAGTACACATTATATCTGACATCCGTGTTAAGATGTGTGTAGGGAGTGTGCGGTTTTGGTGGATAACCTACAAATGTTACATGATCTCCAGGTCCGAATAAACTGTCGCCTCCATCCACTACTTCCAAAAAGTTCTCTATTCCGTCATGATACAATTCAAGCTTGGCGGATGAGACTCCTCCTCCAATGGGTGCACCAGCATTGAGCAGATCCTGATAGGTTACACGGTAGATGCCCTTCTTACTGACATAGATTTTCAAATAATACTTTTGAGGATTATACCAATAACTATTAGCTGGATTGTTGCTTTCTAAGGATTTCCATTCCCCCTGCCATAATAATGATTCATCAGGATTGATAACGGAAGTACGCAGATAGTTTTCAGTCTGAGCATCACGGTGCGGCTGAAAATACTTACCATCCTGTACTTTCTCAGGAAAATCAAGTCTGACTTTTAGCTTCTTGTTGAATACCAGAGCCCTGGTCACCGGATTATATATGTAGGGATTAAAGAGTATAGGTTGGACGGTAGCATATCGCATCTGTTGCGTTGGTATAACTGATGCAGCATTTTCCGGGAAAAAGGAGTTTTTATAGTATATCTCTTTCCGGGGTCTCATTTCATACAGATTTGGAAAATCTTCTTCAGGCTTAGGAGCTGGTAAGACATTAATATTCTGGAAGGTCTCTGTCTCAGCAGTAATGACATGAATCCTCGGTTGTGAACCAAAAGGAACACCAGCTGAAAGATGATAAACTGGTAACCAGGGTTCCCCTTCTTCCCTTACTTTCGGAAGAGTTGTTTGAAAATATTGAAATGTCCTTCCCTCAAAGAGTGTATCTCTGATAGAAATAAGATTTCTGAAATCTATCTCCAGAGTAATAGAACTTTCGGTTTTCTCAAGAACTGTATATCGCTGAGCAAAACCTATAATGGGGGTAAGAAAAACAAGCAGGACAAGAATACGAGCTACCATTTTACTCCTTTTAAAAAACAACACCTGAATTTAGAAGCAGAAGCGTATCCTCCGCAAGGGGGAAAAAACTTCATAGTATGAAGTAGCTGTTATCTCAAATATTTCCCTGATTGGTGATCACAATGAAGGGGGTACGAAGGATAATTTTTATATCGGTCCAAAAAGAGGCACTTTTGTAATACTCTACTTCCATCTGAATCCGTTCCTCTGGGGAAAGAGTTTGTCTGCCATTGACCTGAGAAATTCCGGTTATTCCGGGTTTGTAACGGAAGACTTTTCTTTGCTCATCAGAATAAAGAGCTGTGATTGGTTTTACTTCAGGCCTGGGACCCACGATGCTCATTTCTCCACGGAGGACATTAATCACTTGCGGTATTTCATCTACACTCGTTCTTCTAAGTATTTTCCCGATACGCGTCAATCTTGGATCATCTTTCTGTGTCAAAGCAGGCCCCATTGACTCAGCATTAACCACCATCCCACGTAATTTGATCATCGGGAAATCGTCACCATTCAGACCCGTTCTTTGCTGCACAAAAAAGACAGGACCTCTGGAATCAAGCTTAATTGCAATCACACAGAGAAGCAAGATGGGTGCAAAAAGTATGAGCGCAATGAGACTGACGATGATGTCGAAGATTCTTTTTACCATACAATAACCACGCCTCACAGGTTCGCTGGCCATTGTCTGATCAATCACATATTCAATATTTGAGGAGTGGTTCAAGAGATTCTCAAAATGAGCTAAATAGATGAATTTGTAAATTGAAAGTTACTAAAGCAGATACTAAATACAAACTTTTATTTCCCCGAAAATTCTTTGCTGGAGTCGTTTTCAGCTTACGTCAGACCATAAACATCCAGCATCTGTTGATTACACATCACGTCTGAATACTTAGCAAGAACAAACTCCCTCCCTGATGATCCCATGGTTCTCCGAAAGTCACTATTTTTCACAAGTTCAGTCAATGAGTTCAAAACCCCCTCATGATCATTATCTTTATGAATAAAGCCAGTTTCACCATGTGAAACAACCTCTGGTAATCCCCCCACATCGGTTACTACCACCGGCAAACCTGAAGCAGACGCCTCCAATACGGCAACACCAAAAGATTCCTTGTGAGATAAGAAAACTGCGATATCAATGCTTCGCAAAAACTCTGGAACTGAATGGATAGGAAGAAAGCCATGGAAAGTCACTCTTTCAGTCATACCCAATTCGGACACTAAGTCCCTTAGACTCTGTTCTTCCTCACCAGAGCCAGCAATAGCCAGCCGTAAGTCTTTTTCTGGGACAGTTTTAACGAGCTCGCTAAACACCCTGATCAAATTATCAATGCCATACTTTTTGTGCAGACGTTTAATCGTACCAATCACAATGCTTCCAGTTTCAATTCTTCCGTCAGCAGGAGAATATTTTTCCACATCGATACCGAATGGTGTCACAATTACCTGCTTGGATGTGTAGAGCATTGTTTCTCTTGCCATATCGTGACTTGTAGAAAGTATTTTATCTGCTTTCCAAAGATTATACTCAATGATTTTCCTGCGGATGAGTGATCCTTTAGGAAAATCATAGATATCAGTTCCCCACACGGATATAAAAAAAGGGTGAAATCCTGTTAGCGCACCTAATAAACCGCTGCTTGATGCATATTGTGCATGCAAAACATCAGGCTTAAACTGTTGAATCACCCTCCGAAGCATTGGTAACGCTTTAAGGTAAGTAATCTTGGAACCAGAATCATCCTGCATAAAAAATGATCTGCTCAACCCCAGAGTCTCAATTTTTACTGAATCAACATAGCCTTCCCTGTCGTATTCCGGCAATCCAAAAACAAGAACTTCACGACCAGAGCTTGCTAAAAGATTTGCCCAACGCTTAGTGTGTGACGCATGGGGATCAGCAATGAGAAGAACCTTATGAATTCTCATTTTTTTTCTCGTGCCGCATAATACTGTAATAAAAACTGTTTATCATGAAAAGCATCCAGAAACTGAGGTCTCCGGTCAACCAGCCATACGTTGCGAGGTTGTTCGCTTCAATAAGTCCTCTAACGAACATTCCAAGTCCTGTACCCAGAACTGCCAGCACCGTATAATATGCCTCCTGGTTGGAATTCTTGAAATATTTCAGACTTTGAAAGGCAATAGTAAGGAAGACAACTGGAAGTGCAACTGCAATAATTAAACCACCGACCCCCATTTCCGAAAAATAGAACAAATAGAAATTATGGGCATGACCAACCTCAATAATTCCCATTTGGAATCTGACTGCCTCTTCTCCGATGCTCCCGATAAGCACAGGAAGATAATTATACGACTCTAATCTGAATGCACCTGGTCCGATACCGAACAACCAACGGTCACTGATAATATTAATCGATGTATCCCATAATACTTCTCTCCCACTGAAAATTCGCTCTAGGCGAAATAAGAGTGTCATCAGTTGGTACAACTGCTCAATAAAGAAAAATGCTGTCAAAACTACAACACCAAAAACAGAGATAATTTTCAACGCTCTTTTATTTACATAATAAAGGAAGAACGGCGTGTACACAATCATTATAAGAAATGCTGACCGGGTATTTGTCAGAAATAGTGCAAAAACAACAATCCCAGCTATTCCGTAGTAGGTCAGTTTCAGTCTCCGATCCATCGATAAATAACCCCTGAAAAAGAAAAACGGCACTGCAATACTGAGCATTGTTCCCAGATTATTGACATTCTCAATCAGACCACTGAACCTGTATAGAGCGTTAACCTCGTCAAGAACAAGAGAAAATCCAGAAGTGACAAATCCGTAGAGTACATTGATTGAGAGAATGAATGCTACTATCAGGTAGGCATCGATATATTTCCCGGGTTTCTGGTTGTGTTTTAAGAAAGTGTAAAGTAGATGAATAATAAGAAAAAAAACGACCATCCTGAGCAGGTGCATCAAGCCAGAGGCTGGATATCGTGAGAAAACCATGGAAATACAGAAGGCAATAAACATACCAATTACCCAAACATACATCGGCTCCCTGAAGACTCTTCTATCTGCTACCGAAAGACCAAACTTTCTGACATAATAGACAATAAGTACAAAAAAACCGGCGTAATTAACTACTACTCTCCCTTGTGGTATAATATCACCAACCAGAACCAATGCTGCTATAATGAAAGCCTGAGGGATGAACTCTTCTTTCCAATAAAACAAACTGAGAATTGCGCCTAAAACCATAATAGGAAAAACCCAGACGTATTCAGCAACAACCACTAATATAGCTGCGAGTACCAGTACTAAAACATATATTCGCGGTGTTAGACTGAATGTCATACTAATTTCTCTTTTGCAGACATTCAATTGGTGAAGAAAAAAACTGAGTTCTGTACCGCCTGATAAAAGCGATAGTTTTCTCAACCTGGCGGTCATCAATTTTCTGATGCGTGGGTAGATTAATGATATGAGATGATAACGAAACTGAAACCGGGCATTCTTTTCGAGCGAAACCCCATGGTGAAAGGTCGCCCTCCACAGGATAGAGTGGCGTTGCAAACCAATCGCTTATCTCAATGCCATGCTGTAAAGTGAGCTCATTGATTCTTTTCCTGTCTTTCACAAAGACAGGATACTTCAAAAAAGTAACACCAGACCCAACTTCATCATAAGGCAGATGAAATCCAAGGGAAGAAAGCTCCACTCTGTACAGTGCAGCAATTCGCTGTCTATGCTTTACATTCTCCTCAACCTGTCGCAGTCCTTTGATTCCTTCCCTCGCCTGAATAGTACCCATACCCATCAGATAATTATCAGGTACTTGTGTACCCGTTACCTCTTGTCCTTCATTTGATCCTGTTAGGAAACCATTTAGGGTCAGAAACCGATACAGCTTTAATATTCTATTGTAATTCGATGGCGTTAGAAATGCCGATCTTAGTTGTATTTGGAGAGCCAGAGATTGTTCCTGGATAAATGATGGCAAGGGAATATTTGACGTAATGTCTATAAGATTCCTGGAGATTTCTTCCGATCGTGATACAGCGATGCCACCTATTCCTGCTGTAAACATTTTGTTCCATTGCAGGGAGAAAAAGGCTGCATCAGCCATCGTTCCATTCAACACACCTTTCGTATTTCCACCAAAACCATGTGCTGCATCTTCTATAATTTTTATACCGGTACCATTAAAAGTCGACATGAGCGACTTTGTATCCTGTGGAATCCCAAACGTATTTTGGCTGATGATGACTCGAGTCCGGGAAGATACTTTTTCAGAAACACGATCAGGAGCCGGCAGAAGTGTTTCAGGGTTAATATCTACATATACTGGTTTTGCTCCTGTGTACAGCACAGCATTCGGTACTACCACACAAGTAAAACCAGGAACAATTACTTCATCGCCAGCGTGAACTTCAGCCGACTTTAAGAGAGCATACAACGCAATCCGTCCTTTGTTAAAAAGCGATACGCTGTAATCAGCCTCCTTCGAAAAGAATGTTTTAATCTCACGAATGAACTGATCCTGATAATTTCTCTTTTCATTCATTAGTCGAGTATCCTTTTTCGATCTCATCAAGCAAGAATAATGCCTCTGCCTTTGGAGTTAAAGAACCGATACTTTGCCGAAATGGTCGAAGTGAATCCACCAAGAAACGAACAGGTTGACGAAAGTGTAATTGAAGCCGCATAGGTAGTTTATAAAAATGGAAATGCTTCTGCAATACTTGCTGAATAGTGGTCTTATGATAAACATTCCGGTACCCGTCATTTACCAGAACTGCATTTCTCTGCTTCAGATAGAATTCGTTCATAGTGTGAATGAGTCCATAGGATGAACAATGGCTCAGAAACTGAGGCTTAAATTTAATTGAAGAATAGTTTACCTCCAATTGACCAGTCTTATAATTCTGAGCAACCCCAACTAACTCCTCATCTGAAAATACACCCCATATATCTATGATATCCTGAAAGTTATCAAGTAAGAGGAATTGCTCTTGGTATCGCTTCTTGCCCTCCATTTCTTTCCTTGAATAGAATTGACCTTTCATGGCATCCGTCATCACATCAAATGCCTGGTCAACTATCTCTTGACCCGATACTTTCCTGACATTACAGCGTCTCAGTGATCGCTTAATTTCACTTCGGGTCTTTGCAGAAGGATACTCGTCAACATTGAAGCCCTGCTCGCATACAACAGCATACCAATCTGGTTCAGCAGAAGTTGTAATTATTGACTGCCCAATGAAAATATACCCCTTTAATTCCCTTAAAAGAGCAGAAACTTGTGATTCCCCAAGCATCTTTTGCTCTTTTGTTGATGCAAATTGCCTGACCGTGTGATTTTCACAAATGTACAGTGAACCATCAAAAACGGTAAAATTCCTTCCTTGCAATTTGAACAGTTCTGAATATCGTTCTATAGCTGTACCCATAATCTATTGCTTCTTGATAATTCCCATGAGAGTACCAACACCATAAGCAAAGTGTGAGATTATGACGATATTCATGAAACGAAGGAGTGAACCAAATGATTGATTCTTGATGCTCACCCCCTCGATAAGCATACCTGTAACATATACTGCTAGTATTACCCCAAGAGCAATGAATCCCCCCTGGGCAATAATGGGGGTCTCCAGGACAAACCCCGATAACCCAATTGCCAGAAGCAGGAGGAGCACAGCATAAAAAAGACCTGGTATTTTATGCTTCAATTTCAAATTTTTCGCTCCTTTAGCGATGAAGAGTCCAGTACGGTACATCTGATGATAGTGTGATGAAACTGTCTGCCTTGTACGATAGTGGTAGATAATCTCAGGTACTGTCTGAACCCGAAATCCAGCCTTTATAGCTCTGGTCACAAAATCAATATCCTGATTTCGAATGAGACCTTCATCAAAATATCCGATCTTTTCAACTACTTCTCTGCGGACGCAAATTATTCCAGAACTTGGCCCATCAACAGCCTCCTTCATATTATAGTATTTTTTCCAGTTTCTACCGAAACGAGAAAGGGTAAACAGCTGAATCGCCTCTTCAGTTTCGCTCTGTGGTGGTAAAAAATCAAGAGCTGCATTAAAAATGTGCACATCCTTTTTGGCTGCCGCAAGTGCTTGCAACTTTACGATGAAGTCACTACTGATTGAACCATGTGCCACAAGGTTAACGATAATGTCTGCGCCAGCTGTTACACACTCCTGAAACCCCATATTCATTGAAATAGGAGTAATTCTCTGTGTGTTTAAAAGATATGTTATAGTACTATTTTGCTCTTCAAAGCGCTTAATAATCGTGGCAGAATTGTCAGTCGAATTACTGTCAGCAACAGCAATTTTTACGACACTCTCAATTCCCGGCTGTCGAAGAATTGCATCCAATAAGAGTGGAAGATGCACCTCCTCATTATATGCAGCGATAGCTATGCCAATTTTTAATTTATTACTCATTATTTATCTGATCTAATCTTTCTATAAAATGCCTGAGTGATGTGAAAACTTCATTCACCGTCAGCATCGCCATACACTCAAATGAGGGACATGTATATCCTGCATCAGTAAAACAGTAATGTTCTTGTAACGGGATGCAAGGCAATGTTGTTCTTACAAATCCATGATGATCACCAACCGGCTTGATATAATCTGGATTAGTTGGTCCGTAAATCGCAAATGTTGAAACTCCAGCTAAAGCAGCAAGATGTATAGGACCAGAATCATTTCCAATGAACAAATCAACCTCTGACAATGCTGTTAATAAATCATCCACGGTGTTTGTCTCAGTTACTGCAATACCTTCTAATTTCAACGCCATATAATAATCTTCATGCAGCGATCCTGGTTGTATGATCCATTTTATAGAATACTCTGATTGTAACAGCCTTGCCAAAGCAAAAAATCTGTTCGTACTCCATTGTTTAGCTGACCATCCAGCTGATGGGTTCATTCCAATGGTTAAAATTTTTCTTTTCTTACTTGGAAAGCCATGAAAGTCTCTGCTAATTCTGGCATCGCAATCCTTGAATATGTCAAAGTATAAGTCATGGAGGTGCGGAGTTGTGCGAATCGGTATAAACCTTGAATAAAGAAACTGATATTTTAATAAATTCGCACCAATAATATCAGTAGTGCGGTTACAAAACAAGTAGGGAGTTGAGGAATAATCCCCGGTAGCGTCAATAATAAGCCTTGTATTCCTCGAACGTACTCTCTTGAGGAAACCTAAACCAGGAATCGGGTAGTGCTTGAATAAGTCAGACCTGTCAGGAATCAGGCATGTTACCCCCGGAACATATCTCCTAATAATATCAGCATTTGAAGCATGGCATACGATTACTACTTGATTACTTGATTGATAACGCAGATACTCCCTCAGCGCTGGGAGCATAAGTACTGTATCACCAATTCTCTTCAATGCAAGAATAACTACTTCATCCCCTTTGCTCGTAGGGATAAGTCTAAATAATAGATGTATTCCTCTCAATGGCAGAAGTATAAATTTAATAATTACTCTTATCATTTTGTCCCTCATCTCGAATGCAACCCATTCATTATTGAGACAATACTGCGAACCGCGCTTAGCCGAAAAACAAAGCCAATGAGGGTGTATAAAAAGACAAAGGAAATAATGGAAATCAAACCGCTTGGGACACTTGTCATTTCAAAACCGGTTACCACTTTCGTAATGAAAAGACTTATTACCAGATTGGCTACAGCAAGAAGGAACTGAAAGGTGAATTGCTTCAGCAGCTTCATTCGATGCTGACAAATAATATACAGAAATGGCATAAGAAACAACATTATATAACTAATGGATGTTGAAAGCGCCATCCCTTGAAACCCCATTTCAGGGACCAACGCTAGATTGCCAATTATCTTTATTATGACTGTCGAAAACATCATGATACTCAAAGCTTTGATATGACCAGCACCTAACATTAGCTTATGTACGATCCCTGATCCCGCCATAAAAACTAATCCGATTGCATAATACTTGAGGGCTGAAGCTGTCAGGAGCGTGGCATGCTGATCGAATTTACCCCTTTGATAGAGAAGTTGAATAATAACATCTCCAAAAAAGTACAGTATTGCCGCAATTGGAATGAAAGTAAAGTTACTGATATCAATTGCCTGCTTAAAAGTTTCGTTGAGCTTGCTCCATTGATGCCCCGATGCAAGTTCTGAGAGTTTTGGAAAAATTGCTGTTGCAAACGCTAACGCGATAACAGATATAGGAAGTGTAAATATCGTTGATGCATAGCTTAATGCTGCTATGCCGCCAGTATCCACTTCAGAAAGGAACATCCGGTCAACAATTACACTCACCTGCCCTGACAGCTCAATAATCACAACCAACCCAAGAGAGGTTCCGGATGAAGACAGAATCTGTAAGAAACTGACTTTTCGAAAATAGAGTAGCCCTTTCACTTTGAACAGTATCATGCTGAGCTGGATTATTGATCCCATTAAATAACCAAGCGGAATTGCAATAACTCCGAGACTCCCCCCCCAAGCCAGCACGAAAATAATTACAAAGATATTAGGTATTACCTGACTAATGATTGCGAGTTTAAAGTCATACTTCGCCTGGAGGTAGGCACTGGCAATCGAAATAACTGCATGAACCGGGATTGAAAGAGCAAGAATCCGTAACACAACAACTGCTATTGACTCACTCTCGCCATTGGAATTATTTCCCGAAACAGAACCGATGAACTGTGAGGCAAGAAAGAGTAATGCACCAACACCAGCACCACTGATAAAAAAGAGCAGTATGTTTTTGGATAAAAAGAAGCTTTCGTGAAAACCAGATTGCCGTTTTTCTTGATTATAGAACGGTAAGAAGAAATTTTGCGCCAGATAATAAATTGCATTATTCAGCACAAAAGGAATTGCAGTCCCCAATAGATACAGATCATAATCCTTTGACAACCCAAACGAACCCGCAAAAATGATCTCTCTTAGAAAGCCAATTCCTTTACTCGCAATATTTACACCGATAATGAGTAAAGAAGCACCTGCTACCGAAGAAAGAAACGACTTAGACATCAGTAATCGGTGAAGTCAGTTTCCGTTTAAAGTATTCAAGTGTTCTGAATAAACCTTCTTTGCGTGCAACCGCAGGCTCCCATTTCAATATCTCTTT
>JAEXTR010000207.1 GCA_023406915.1 Bacteroidota bacterium | reverse complement strand
CGCAAAAAAAAAACCGCATCACAGTGATGCGGTTTCAAACAATAAGCTTTCAAAAGCTATTATCTTCCGATCTGATCCAGCTTTTCTTTTTTTGCGAGGAGCTGTTCCTGAGTCTCAACAAGATTCGGATCTTTTACGATCGCGTCAGAAGGACATGCAGGAATACACTGTGGTTCATCGTGGAAGCCAACACATTCGGTGCATTTTTCAGGTGCGATATAGGTGTGTTCGCTGCTGAGAGCGGCGTGTTCAGCGCCATCGAACGTATAGGAATCGTCGGCAGCAAAAATAGCGTTATTAGGACATTCTACTTCACAAGCGTTGCATGAAATGCAATCATCAGTAATCATTACAGCCATAGGTAAACCCCGGGGTTTTGATGATGATAAAAAGATTGTTTAATCCGCTTTTCTGAATTTACGACTCACTGAGGGCAAGGAATCATAAAATTCCTGAAAAGGTATGAGAAAACTACGCCTTCTTTCCCTCTTTGTCAAGTTACTATTCGGTCATTCAAGGCAAATACGAAAATTTTTTGCTGAGTATTTCAACAGTATTACACTATTTTCACTATTGGAAAATTTTTCTGGTTTAATTTGGGAACTTCCCGACTACTTATCGTAGCGTTTTTCATCACTTATTACGTTTTCGGCAAACGGATTACCGGTAACGATCCGGTGCAAAAAGGAGGATGAAATTGAAGATATACCTGCTCTTTTTATTCACCCTACTGCCCTGCATGCTGTTCAGGCAGCGGGTGTACATCACTGATTCCCGTTATAGTGCTGACTACGTGGTGTATACAACAGATTCCCGCTACGATGCGGATCTGGAAGTTTTTGTGACAGACAGCCGCTATGACGCCGATAAGGAGGGGAAATGGTTTTATACCGACAGCAAATACAACGCTGATATCTCAGTCTATTTTACCAAATCAAGATATCAGGCAGACCTGAAAATCTATCTTACAGACTCCCGGTACAATGCAGGGTGGAGGACATCCCACAAGCTGCGTGGTCAACTGATAAAACGAAATTAAGGAATTTGCATTGAAGATCATTTTTTTCTGTTTACTGGCTTCCATATTGGTGAGTATCCCGGTAAAGGCTCAATCCGGATTGCAGAATAAGCTCCAAACGATAGTCCAACAGTATAACCTGGTGGGTATGTCGGTATCCGTGCTCAAGCAGGATTCGCTTGTATATAGCGGCGCATTCGGAAAAAGAGATATAGCGAGAAATTTACCGATTACAGAGAGTACTGTTTACAGGATCGCATCCATCTCTAAAATGATAACCGCCATTGCTGCTATGCAGCTTTATGAGCAGGGGCTTTTCTCGCTTCATGAAGATATCTCATCCAAACTGGGTTTTACCCTCAGAAACCCTGCATACCCTAACACAGTCATTACGCCAGGAATGGTACTGAACCATACTGCGGGGTTGCGTGACGGTAACGGTTATTCCAATTTTCTCTCTGCAACAGCATCCAACCCAGTGCCTGATATCTCCCGGCTCGTACAGTCAGGAGGAAGCTACTACTCAGCAGATATGTGGGATCAGTCAAGACAACCAGGATCCTACTTTAACTATGCCAATATCAATTATGGTATCATCGGAACACTGATTGAAAAGGTTTCAGGAAAACGATTCGATGTGTATTGCAGGGATCATATCCTTGCACCTCTGGGTATTAACGGCAGTTTCAATATCCAGGATCTGCCGGATATCAATCAGCTTGCAGTATTATACCGAAAATCAGGAAGCAGCTGGAACCCACAACTTGATAATTATGGAGGTGTGAAGCCACCGCCGCGTGATCTTTCCGGCTATACTATTGGGAAGAATGGGCTGATCTTCGGTCCACAGGGAAGCTTGCGGATCAGCACGAAAGATCTGGGAACAATCACCAAGATGTTCATGAACGGTGGCAAAGTCGGTACCGTAAGGCTGCTGCAGGATAGCACTGTGCAGCGTATGATGACGATGAGCTGGGTTTACACCGGAAGTGGCAGTGGCAACAACTATTCAGGAATTTTTAACAGTTACAGCCAGGGTATGCATTTTACCACTGCCCTGCTATCAGGTGAAGCGTTGTACGGGCATCCGGGTGAAGCGTATGGACTGATCAGTGACTGCTACTTTTCTAAAGATAAAAAATATGCCATTGTATTCGCAACGAACGGGGGTGTATGGGGCAATGGCAATTACAGCGGATGGTACAACCTTGAAGAGGATGTGTTTAAGGCATGTTTTTCAGAGCTGCCGAACTTTATTGTATCTATTGATGACGAGGGTATTTCACCCTCACAGTTCACGCTCTACCAGAGTTATCCAAATCCGTTTAATCCCTCAACCACAATAACATTTTACGCTCCGTTTGACTGCACACTTCATTGCCAGATCACCGATGTATTGGGAACAGTTGTGTATGAAGAAGTATCGGAACATGGGATAGGGACAGGGACTGTAAGGTGGAATGGAATAAGTAATTCCGGGGCTGAGGTTTCTTCAGGTGTGTATTTATACCGTATCACCGTGAACAGCAGGAACGGTGGGAATGCGTCATATCATACCGGTAAGGCAGTGCTGATCAGGTAAGCACCTACCACACAAAGATGCTATCTGCCAGAGAGGAGTACAATGGTGATGCTGATCAGTATTACTGCAATCAGGAGCATCATCTCACGGTTTGATCTTGTGATGAGTTTCTGTCTTTTCATAGTACCATAGATTTCATACCGAAATATAGCATTGCAGTGTTATGCTAATATTAAGGAATCTATCCTGATTAAAGATTTTCACCACTAAAGTGGATGATGTATGTGGGGGTCTTTCATTTCTTCCGAATACTGGTACAGAAAATTCTGTGCAGAGATCATCAGTAAAAAAAGGTTTAATCCGAAGAGAGTAATAGGAACTGAGAACACCGGTTCAATAAATTCATAACTGGTGGCTGAATCAAAAATGAATGTGCCCACAAAGGCGATCAAACCGATCAGAAAAAACGCCTTCGGTTTACGGACGGATTTCCTGATAATGCCAAATCCGTACAACAGCGATGCGATCAGTGGGAGCAAAAGTATCAAACCTGCCGGAATCATCGGAAATAACAACCTTATGCCAGTAAAGACACCAACCACAGATGCAAAGATCACCCATGCGAGAGAAATCCTTTTTTCAAAATAGGTGTGCACCCACAGCAGAATAAAAAAGCCAACTGCCAGCATAGAAAACTGATTCAATACTGATAAAAAGAGAGCGCTGCGTGGGTCAGCTGCATACACCTGAGAGAGAAAGAGGTTACCACACAGTGCGGCAAAAAGTGCTGCGAACCCGAGATTCAGATTAAAGTAGGCAGTAGGTCTGACGAAGTAGAGGAAGAGATGGAGCAATGCCAGCAAGAGCGGTATGGTGACGGTGAAGAGTTCTGTCCAATGCTGTGTTTCTTTCTGAGTTACCAGCTGTGTAAAGGCACGGGAGGGATAACTAAGGAAGAGGGCAAAACCTTTATTTTCGATCGAGCTGCCAGCCTCCAGAGCATGGTGGCTCGAATATCTGACCGCAATATGCTGTTCGCCTGCAACGGGAAACTCAATAATGCTCGGGAATCCCGAACCTGTCTGCGGCACCTCATCGTCAATTGTTTTTCCTACAGCACCATAGGTAACCACTTTTTGTCCGTTAAGATATACTTCTGCGGCACCTGCATGAGTCAGCCATATCGCAAGGGGTTTATGGAAGAGCGCGCTGTCTGCAATGCGGATGGTGGTACGGAACCAGTAAATTCCTTCTCCATTCTCCACAGTTTCATCATCAGCCGGTAACCAATGGGCATCATCATAGTCTGACTGCATGAAGCTGGCGGAGTCGTGCTGCGTCACTTTCCAGTTGGTCTTAATTCTGATAGCCCCCTGCTTTTCCCGAAAAAGCTGGTCAGAAAGATAGAGTGCCAGTTCACCCTGGGCTAAGAGAGCTACCGGAAACAGGATCGTCAGCAACAGCGATATGGAAAAAAATCTCTTCATTGTGAATGGTAAATTACAAAATTTAGAACTCAGAGTATAGTACAGCGGAGAGAGAAGAGAAGGTTCATCTGAAATTTTGGTAGCGAATCTGCGGGAAGCATTAATATTGACTCGAGATAAATGCCAATAATAATAATAATTCTACTGATAGTGTCATGAGTGTACGACCACCTACGGGGTCGAAGTGGTTATTCCCTTCATTATTACTATAAATCTTCGATCCCGCTGGGATCGGTGCAAGCGAACAGTGTTCACATTCCCCTCAATGCTAGTACAAGTATATCTTTGGAATCCGCCGCCGGCGGAGACGGATAATGAGTCAGGTACTGACCCCGGAGTGGGTCAAAGATTTATAGAAAAAAAAATCGAGAGAGGGTGACCCGACCCCGGAGCGGGTCGCACCTTTCTCCAAGTTGGACGAATTCAACCAAGAGCCTCAATCAATATTTGCCACCATTTTTTTCATTAGACCCGATTCAAGCACAAAGTGAGGACAAATCCACCGTTATTTCCCCATACATGTGACCGATATTTTTTTTATTTTTACCGGGAGTAATACCGTCACCGTACAACATCGGTGACACCGGAAAAAACAGAAGGAACATACCTATGCTTATACAGTTTATCGGAGCGGCAGAAACCGTTACAGGTTCCATGCACTACTTTGAAGTTGGCGATAAAAAGTTCGTACTTGACTGCGGCTTGTATCAGGGCAGACGAAAAGAAGCCTATGAACTGAACCGTACCTTTGACTACTTCAAGCCGGAA
>JAEXTR010000176.1 GCA_023406915.1 Bacteroidota bacterium | reverse complement strand
AATTACTAAACCGCGATGTTTCGATAAGGGAGCTAGCAGCCGTGAGCGGAGTAAGCGAAGAGATGCTGCGGCACGTAATGATGCTTACCAGTGGCGGAACCATACAGGCACGATTACCGCTTGATATAATGATGGAATAAGTGTTCAGAATTGTGTGATTTTTTTCGTAATTTTGTACCTTTCATGCAATGGATAACTATGTCCGGTTTTATACGGACAAACAAGGATAAGAAACCCCAAAATCATGGCTGAGAGTGATACTATTAAACTGGTTACTTCGAACCGGAAAGCGCGGCACGAGTACTTTATTGTACAGAGCTACGAAGCCGGAATTGTGCTTACGGGCACCGAAGTAAAATCGCTGCGGGCAGGAAAATGCAACCTGACTGACAGCTATGCCCTGATTGACAATGGTGAGATTTGGCTTACCGGGTTTCATATCTCGGAATTCACCCACGGCAATCTGAATAATCATGATCCCATGAGGAAGCGGAAGCTGCTGTTAAACAGAAGTGAGATCAGAAAACTTCAGAATAAGGTGAATGAAAAAGGCTGTACCCTTATTGTGCTGAGTATATACTTCAAAAACGGCAAGGCGAAGGCCGAGCTGGCACTGGCAAAGGGTAAAAAGCTTTATGACAAACGTGAAACCATTGCGAAGAAAGATTTAGAACGAGAAATGCAACGAAAAGTTAAACTATAGGAGCCTCACTGGAATTGAGCGATATACGATCCTTCGCCCCGCTGAATGAGCAGATGGACCTGATCAGACGGGGTGCATCAGAGATAATACCGGAAGAAGAGCTTGAAAAGAAGCTTGCCCGGTCCCTACATGAAAAGAAACCCCTACGCATCAAACTTGGGTGTGATCCCAGCAGACCAGACCTGCATTTAGGGCATGCAGTAGTGCTGCGTAAGCTAGCACAATTTCAAACGCTTGGGCATCAGGCGATCCTGATCATCGGAGATTTTACCGGTATGATCGGTGATCCATCCGGAAGAAATTCCACACGTCCTGCCCTCTCCCTTGCTGAAACCCGAGAGAATGGTCAAAGTTATTTTGAACAAGCATCAAAAATCCTTGATCCGGTTGCAACAAAAATCGTCTATAATTCCGAGTGGCTCTCTACTATGAGTTTTGAGGATGTAATCAAACTTGCCTCGAAATACACCGTTGCAAGAATGCTGGAGAGAGATGATTTTACCAAGCGATACCGCAATGGTGAGCCAATCAGTTTGCATGAGATACTCTACCCGCTTGCACAGGCGATGGATTCAGTAGCCATTGCATCAGATGTTGAGCTGGGAGGCACAGATCAGAAGTTTAACCTGCTTGTAGGTCGTGATATTCAGAGAGAATTCGGAGTAGAGCCACAGGTAATACTTACGATGCCTTTGCTGGTTGGTACTGACGGGGTTGACAAGATGAGCAAGTCATACGGAAATTATATTGGTATCTCGGACACACCAAAGGATATGTATGGCAGAGCTTTATCTATACCAGATACACTCCTGGAAAATTATTTTACCCTCTGCACTGATATTCCAAATACTGAACTGACGAAGATTTCTGCTTCCATTACTGATGGCAGCGCAAACCCGCGGGATCTGAAGCGTTATCTGGCAAGGACTATAGTCAGTCTTTACCACAATGCCGAAGCTGCTGTTGCAGCCGAAGATGAATTCGACCGGATTTTTATCAAAAAAGAGATTCCTGATGACATCCCTGAACTGGGAATTGAAGAATCAGAATTACCTATCAGTGACCTAATTATTCGCGCAGGATTTGCCCCCAGCAAGAGTGAAGCCCGCAGGCTAATTCAGCAAGGTGGTGTGAGTCTTGCAGGTGAGAAAATCAGTGACCCGAATGCAACTGTTCCGATGACAGACGGTGCAGTATTAAAAGTAGGTAAGAGAAAGTTTTTAAAAATAAACAAACTATCTTTCTGAAGAAAGGAGATGATACTTTGTATGTCCCATCAAAAATGTTCTTTACAAAAGGGGTAGGTAAGCATAAGGACTACCTCGCCTCTTTTGAGCTGGCACTGAGAAATGCCGGTATTGAAAAATGCAATCTGGTAACAGTGAGCAGTATTTATCCGCCAAAATGTAAACGCATCACAAAAGAAGAAGGTTTGAAACTTATCAAACCGGGTGAGATCACTTTTTGTGTGATGGCAAGAAACTCCACGAACGAACCGAACCGCCTGATAGCAGCATCAATTGGTGTAGCTATGCCAAGCGATAAACGGATGTACGGGTATCTCTCTGAACACCACCCTTATGGTGAAACGGAAAAGGTATGCGGTGAATATGCTGAAGATCTTGCAGCCACGATGCTGGCAACAACACTCGGTATTGAATTCGACACCGACACAGCCTGGAGCGAAAGAGAACAGGTATTCAAGATGTCTGGTAAAATCGTAAAAACCTTCAACGTGACCCAGTCAGCAGAAGGCGATAAATTAGGCCTATGGACGACGGTTATTTCAGCCGCCATCCTTTTACCCTAACCTGAAACCCAAAACTTAGCTAAGCCGGAAGATGTAAGTCATTCCGGCTTTTTTTTGATTATACCTACAATCTGAACAGCGGTTGAGAATACAAGCCCAACTATCATTGGCTCGATAACCAGAATGCTTCCCGCCAATTGTGCATTGACGCGAAGTATATGCCAAATCAGTCCAGCCAGTGGGGCGCCAATCATTTGAAAAAGCACTAATGATTCCTGAAGCCGGAAGCGACGGATGTAAGCACCTAATACCGGATAGAGTATTCCAGGAATGGCAATAGAACCGATCAGATACCATAGCGTAATCACTGAAGGAATTGTGAGCGCCAGGACGGTGGAGAGAATTCCAGTGACAATGAGTCCCTTACCAATTGCGGGTTTTGAGGATTGCACTGATTCAGCAAACCGTGACTGAGACGCTATAAGTATGTCCTTCCCAAACGTTACCCCACCAAGAAACAGGAAACTATTCAGCGTTGAAATCACCGTTGCGAACAGAGATGCAAGAAAAAGTCCCTTTATACCGTGTGGGAATACAACTGCTGCCAGTTCAGGAAAAGAACGAACCGGATTCTCTAATTGCGGAAGCAAGGCACGGGAAAAAAGACCAGTGGTAAGCGTAAGAAAGTCAAACACAGCCCACAAAATAACTGAAATCAGTATGCCGTAGCGGGCGACGGAAGGAGATCTGGCAGCTAGAGTACGCTGATGAAATCCGGGATCGGCAAAGGTCCAAAGTGCAATAAAAAACCACACTAAAATATAGGCAGGAGGTGCTCCACCGGTAAATGTAAGATGATCAGCAGGCACATGAGCAGCAATGAAGTTATATCCGCCAAACTCACTGATAAGAAACGCCACCCCCACAATGAATCCTCCGAACATGACGAAGAACAAAAATACATCAGCATACAAGTTCGCACGGTACCCTCCCTTTATGAGGTAGAGAATAAGGGGGATTAGGATGATAGCAATCGCAACCAGTGGGGAGACAGGAAGAAAGAGTTGGATGATTTCTGATGCCATGAGCAGGTACGGTGCAGGATTTACAAGCAGGAAGACTATGACAGCACCAGCAATTGCAGCTTTATTTCCGTACATGAAAAGAAACTGTTCTGGAATAGTGTTCCCGGTACCAGATTGGATTTTTTGTGCCAGGAAGAGTGCGTAAAGCACAGCACAGATGTAATATGGTAATCCCTGTGTTACCCAACTAAGGAGCCCTGATGAATAGGTAAACTCACCAATTCCCAGTATACCACCATACCATGCAGCAACATTTGTAAGAACGAATGCAAACAATCCTACTTTTTTGCCTGACAACAGGTAGTCAGTTTCGGAATTTTGCTTTTTTCTACTGCCAAGCCATGCAGCCAGAAGCATCAAAAGTGCCGCAGAAACAATAAAACTGTAATCTGTTATTGAGAGGGAGATCATGATAATTGGTTACCCAAAACAGAGAAGAAAATTGTTTTTCAACGCAGTTTTCAGGTCGCGAACAATGATTCCGATACCACCAGTCACCTTAACCGATACCCTCTCTGCTTCTGCAACATTTGATGTACTTTCCCGAATTCCGAAGGGAACAGGCTCCTTTTTCAGGGGATACTTCAACCCCATTGTGGTGAAGCGGGTTTTCTGGTCAAATCCATAGAGTGATATAATTTCACCTGGTTGTGAAGAAAAAATCACTTCACCAGTAATATGAGTCAAAAGAGATGAACCGTGAACGAGAAAGAGACGCAAGCGATCTGCGTATTTCAAGAGAATACTGATATTTCCGAGAGAATGATCAAGTCTGCTCCCGATTGCAGCCATGAGAACAACTGATTTACAACGCTCTTCCAAAAGATAATCCAGGGCTTTCTCAATGTCAGTGGTATTCTGATCTTTATCATGGAGCAGGGTAGATTTACCAGAATACTGCTCCCGTAATTCGGGAGCAGATGAATCAAAGTCCCCTATGATAACGTTCGGGAGCAGATCAAGTTGAGCTGCAACCTTCAGTCCACCATCGGCACAAACAAGAGTAGTGAAGCCAAGTTTACGGAGCATAGTAATATTTGAACGGCGTGGCATGTCTCCGTTTGCGATTATTATTGCATTATCTAACTCTTTGTTTTTCATATAGTTATATAATTCATTTCAAATAAGAACTACCTGATTTGCAGGGTAACAAAGAAGTTCCGCTCAGGAGCAGGGAAAAAGTTATCTCTGCCGAGACCGATGTATAAGTACTTATGATTTAATAAGTTATGCACTTCTGCTGAAAGTGATACTTCCCTGCCAAGCAGATTACTACGAAGACCAACATGCAAATTGATCACACTGTATTGATCAGCTATAGCATCAGCATTTCTGGGAGCATTGGGATTCTGAGTATTATCAACATATTGTGCCCCTACGTGTTGCCAAAGTAAGGAGCCAAAAATGTGCTGAGTTTCGTAATTCAATTTTAAGTTTGAAATAAGCTCGGGAGCATTTGCAATGTAATTTCCATTTCTGGAAACGGGAGCAGCTGCATCATCGTATTCAGTGAAAGTGATATAGCGATTCCTGCTCAGGCTCACATTTCCTACGAGGTCCAATCCAGGCAGTAAACGAACCGCTGATTCTATCTCCAGTCCAATATGTCGAGTTCGTTCAGCATTTCCAACCCGTGGTTGACCGAAAATATCAAGTCCGCCTGAGGGGACGATTTCGTTAATAAATTCCATCCAATAGATATTACCAGACACTCTGAAAGAAGAGCCAGAGTAGCGGATACCAACTTCAACATTTACTAATTCTTCCGGTTTTACCAGAGGTTCATTGAAGTTATATGAACCATCTGGATTTTTTTCAAACTGAGGAACAACTCCCCAACTGGCTGATTCAGCTTCGTACAGGTTTTTTAAAGGGGGTTCCCTGCGAGTGACTGCGATGCTGCTGTATACAGCTGTTTCATCAGCAACTCTATAACTAATGCCTAACTGAGGGTTAAGAAAGAGGTAAGGAGTAGTGAACTCTGTACCCACATACTTCTCATCATACAATTTGTATTGCTGATACACCATCTGGGCATTCATACTCAGGTTCCATCTGCCGAATACAGCGGATTGAGAAGCGTAGAAAGAATAGATATCCTTTCCACCTTTGTAATCGTAGAACCGCTTATCTGCCTTCTCGCCAATTACCGATGCGGGTAACCCTGAACCTGATTCAATACGACCATAGTGAATGGAGCGGTGGAATCGTATCTCTGCACCTGCGATAAAGGAGCCGAGTGAGTTGTTCCACTCGAGCTGGGGCAGCCAGCCATACTGATCATTATCAACGGCTGCACGCATAACCAAGTCAGAGGGAATTGTAAGGGAAGTATCGATACGGAAGTAATTCTGTGTCCCCCAGTTTCCTGAAAAATCGAAGAATCCGTCACCAGACATAAAGAAGACAGTATTCTTTAGCAGAAGGTCACTATTGATGCGGAAATCATGCTGCAACGAAACCTGGGGTTGATGAAGGTATTCCCTGTCATTAGACACTTCACCATAGTTTGTTTTCCTGAGCGTTTCATCTGAGTTAAAAGACTTAGGAATACCATAAAACGCTAGTTTATCCCGCTGTGGACCTCCGAAAAAAGTAAACTGTAATGACTGCTGATCATCCAGGTAAAGCCCTTTCAAGAAGAAGCGCGAGAATTCTGATGACGAAGAGCTCCTGTATCCCCCGCTGTACACCTGAGTTGCACGGAGAGAGAAGAGGAAATGTCCACCAATCAGCCCTGAATTAAGCCCGAGAGAGAATTTTCGTGTATTGAAGCTACCGAGACCTGTCAGGAAGGTAAAACCAGGTTCTGATGATGGAACCGCAGTCACCAGATTCACAGAACCACCTATCGCAGGTGGACCATAGAATGCAGCACCTGCACCCCGCTGAACTTGAACATCCTCAAGTGAGGAATTGATATCGTATAAGTTGATCCAGTACACATTATGGTCTTCCGGATCGTTCTGAGGGATGCCATTGATAAGAACTGAAATTCTGCGCTGATCAAACCCACGGAGACGGAGATACGTATACCCTATTCCATTTCCGTTTTCTGAGTGGTTTATTATAGAAGGGAGCGTGCTGAGTTGCATCGCCATATCGGAATAGCCAGATAAACGGTCGATCTCTTCGCGGGAAATATTCGAAAAAGACACGGCTGCATCATTACCAATCCCCCGTGTTGAAGAGACAATAACATCAGGGACAGGAACTGCTTCACTGTTCATAATAAAATCAACCGAAACTGATTTGCCGGTTACTATCTGAACCTTTTTAACCTGTGAGGCATATCCGACAAAGCTACATTTTACTATTGTCTCACCTTCTGGCAGCCGACTAAAGTGAACTTCACCGATACGGTCAGCCACAGAATAGTATTCACCGCTTTGCAGGATAATTACCGCACCAGGAAGCGGGGTGTTTGATGCTGCATCAGTAACTTTAATGGTAAGTTTACCTCCCTGGGCAACCAGAAAGGAAGTGAGAAACAGTAACAGAAAAAGTGTTTTGAGCTGTAAGCCTTTCATTGTTTTACTCCATAAAAAAAATACCGTTCTTCATTGCCGGCGAGATAATGAAAAACGGTATCCATACTTTTGGTTTTCCTACGCCGGCATTACCCGGATCAGGTTCGAGGGTGTCATCTCAGCCACCTAAGGAGGGGCACCCCTAACACGATCATCTATGTCAATACGAGGGTTCTGCTATAGAGCTTTCCTTGTAATTTTTATCCATGAAAAGTTATTTAATAACCAGCTTCTGTTTAATACTCAATTTATCTGATTTCAAACCGTTGTTCTTTTTCAGTTTAGCTACTGTGGTGCCATACTTAGTCGCAATAGAGCCAAGCGATTCACCACGCTTCACATAGTGAAATTTAGTAGTATTCTTTTTGACTGCGGACTTCGATGTTTTCACATCAGATACGACTGAATTTGAGTACACCTTCAGTACCTTGCCGGCAACGATCTTATTTCCGCGGATATTGTTCCATTTGCGGATGTCGTTGACACCAACACCAAATTTAGCAGCGATGGAGCCAATGGTTTCACCCTTCCGCACACGGTGATAATTTGCGGTTGCAGGGGTTCTGGCATGATCATCACCATAGGATGCACTATTGGTGGTACCATTAATGACCAGGTTCTGATTTTTGTAAACGGTGTTGCCTTTTATGCGATTCCAAGATTTCAGGGAAGCGACGCTGACATCAAATTTGGCTGCTATACCAGATAGTGTTTCGCCACGTTTTACGCGGTAGGTGAAGGATTTTTTTGATGATGCGCGTTCAGTTCTGGTGTTCGATGCATAATTTGAACTTGAAGGATCAACAGCGATCTTCAGGCGTGCATTCGAGTAAATCTTGTTACCGCTAATGTCATTCCAGGAGCGGATACTCTCAGTAGACACATCGTACAGAGACGCGATTGACTCAAGTGATTCACCGCGCTTTACAATATGATACTTCCACTGTCCGTCCTCAGAGCGTTCTGATGAAGTTCTGAGGTTTGTTTTATCGCTAGAGGATTGAGCTTCGAGGCTCGCGTAATAATTCTGCTGATCAGCTGGTACGTATACCGTAAGCTTTTCGCCGACTTTCAGAGTCTGGTTGTATGCAATATTATTCCAGTTACGAACTTCAGGCACACTAACATTAAACATCTCGGAGATGCTCTTCAGACTTTCGTTTCTCTTGACGGTATAAATTACTGCTGCTTTTCCTTCGGGTGCAGGAGCGAGTGTTTCTTCAGAGTCATCATCAGCATCTGTTTCAACTTCACTGTTGTCAGTTACTTCAGTATTCACCACGTCATTTGAAGCGTAGGTTTCGGTTTCTACTGCTACAGTATTATCCGGGTTGATCGCTACAAGGGCCTCGTCTGAAGTATTGTCTGAGCCAGTGGTTCCTGTGTTCACGGCAAAATCAGTTTCAGGCTGATATGTAGACTTAAACGGAATGCGCAGCCGTGTACCGCGTTTTAATTTAGACTTTGTGGAAACATTATTTGCATCTGCAAGTTCAGCAGTACTTACACCGTAACGGCTAGCAATACCAGCAAGAGTTTCGCGTCTGCCAACATAATGGAATACAAAGTTCTTTTTTGCACTTTCAGGGATGTTAGAAAGATTGGCTGCGATCAGTGTACTGCTGCCTGCAGGAACCTTCAGGTCATAACCACCGCTATAGTTTGCCGGGGTACATCCCTGGAGCAAATCAGGATTCAGCTCCTGAATTGTCTCGAGAGAGGTACTGGCGATAGAAGCAAAGTAGTTCAGGTCAACAGCATCGTACACTTTAACGGTTTCGTACTCAATGGGTTCCTGTAACTGAATTTCATCAAACCCATACTCAGACGGATTCATAGCGATGAGAGAAATTGCAATATATCCTGGAACGTAATTTCGGGTTTCCTTCGGCAGATACTTCAGGATTTCCCAATAATCATTGCTGCCAGCACGCTTCATAGCACGGGTGATTCTTCCCTCGCCCGCATTGTATGAGGCAAGTGCCAGATACCAGTGACCGAGTGAGCGGTGGAGGTCTTTCAGGTGACGGGCTGCCGCACGGGTTGCCTTCTCGGGATTTCGTCTGTCATCAACATAAAAGTTACTATTTAAACCGTACATTCTGCCGGTTGCAGCCATAAACTGCCACATACCGACCGCACCAGCCCATGAACGGGCAGTAGGATTAAGACCACTCTCATTCATTGCAAGATATGCCATCTGGCGCGGCACACCCTCTTCATCAAAGATACGATAAATCATGGGGAAGTATTTGCCTGAACGGGCAAGCCAGTTACTAACGAATTTTTTTCCACGACCGGAAAAGTATTCGATATAGTTCTCAACAGCACTGTTAATATCGAGGGGAATTTCGAGATTAGAGAGATCAACTTTTTCTCTCTTAACGATTGTCTCCTCTTTGACTGGTTTTTCTTTTCCCTCAGCAATCTCATGGACAGGTTTCCCCATAAACTCTTCGAGGGAAGCAAAAGACATATTTTCAGGAAGTTCGGGAAGTTCATCGAGAAATTTTCTATAGTCATCGATGACCGATTTTGAGAGATCACTATAGGACTGATTCTGCTCAATACCAGGGTAGTAGGAGAGGTTATTGATAATACGTAACGAAAGTTCGAAATTATTTATTGCACCTTCGTTATCGTGCATCTTCTGTTTGGCGAGGGCTGCAACCCAGTATTGCCGTGATTGTTCAAGTAGTTCAGATACGATCTTTGCCGGTCTGGCGTCGGCCGCACTTTCATCTACCTTTGTAACCTCTTGATTAACGCTGCATGCTGAGAGCAGAAGCGCAAATAAAGAGGCGACAAAGAACGAAAGCATTCTTGCCTTCATGGAGCCTCCATTTCTGTGAGGGAGAAAGTTACACATTTTCTTAATTAAATTCAAGTATTTTATCAACTGTTTTTTATAAACCTTTGTACAAAAACAACTTACCATTTGTTCCCAAGGCGGGATTATAAAGGTAAATTACAATGCTTTTTCTTCGGGTTATTATCGACCTTATTTTTTAATAATTGCAGGGCATTTATCAGGCGCACTTTTGTTTCAGCAGGCTCAATAACGTCATCAAGGTATCCTTTTTCAGCTGCTACAAAGGGGTTTGCAAACTTTTCGACGTATTCCTGCAATTTTGTTTCCAGCATTTCTTCAGAGTTTTCCGCCTGCGCAATCTCTTTTTTGAAGACGATTTCCACAGCACCTTTAGGACCCATCACAGCAATTTCCGCAGTAGGCCACGCATAGTTAAAATCACCGCGAATATGTTTGGAATTCATTACATCGTATGCACCGCCATACGCTTTTCGTATGATCACAGTAATCTTTGGAACCGTTGCTTCACAGAAGGCAAAAAGCAATTTTGCGCCATTACGGATAATCCCATTCCATTCCTGATCTGTGCCCGGAAGGAATCCGGGTACATCCTCAAGCACTACCAATGGAATATAGAAAGCATCGCAGAAACGGACAAACCAGGCACCTTAGATGGAAGAATTAATATCCAGAACGCCTGCCAGCACGGCAGGTTGATTCGCCACGATTCCAACAGACATCCCACCAATTCTACCGAACCCGACGATTATATTTTCTGCATAATTCGGTTGTATCTCAAAAAACTTTCCATCATCCATGAGGACAGAGATAATTTCCTTCATGTCGTATGGTTTATTAGGATTATCAGGGAGAATGGTGTTCAACCGAGAGTCTGGTTTCGCTTTCGTAAAATCAAATTGTTTTTCAGGAGGAGTCTCGCGATAATTCAGCGGCATATAGCTAAGGAGTTCTCTTGCGGCGAGGAGCGTCTCTACCTCGTTTTCAAAGATACAGTGTGCAACTCCAGATTTGGTAGCATGAGTTTCCGCTCCCCCCAGTTCATCAAAAGTGACATCCTCATGGGTTACCGTTTTCACCACATTGGGACCAGTGACGAACATGTGACTCGTGTTGCGAACCATAAAAATAAAGTCTGTGATCGCAGGAGAGTACACTGCCCCACCCGCACAGGGTCCCATTATCAGAGAGAGTTGTGGTATGACACCCGAGGCAAGAGTATTCAGAAGAAAGATATCAGCATAGCCACCCAGGCTTGCAACACCTTCCTGAATTCTAGCACCGCCGGAATCATTTAATCCGATAACAGGGATGCCAACCTTCATTGCCATTCTCATGATCTTCACGATCTTTGAAGCATTGGTTTCCGAAAGGGTACCACCGAAGACTGTAAAATCCTGACTAAACAAGGCCACAGGTCTGCCATCGATACGGGCGTAACCTACCACTACCCCATCGCCGGGGAGGGAGACTTTATCCATACCAAAATCGCGGGAACGCTGTTGAACAAAGGCATCAACTTCTTCAAAGGAGCCTTCATCAACCAGCAGGGATATCCGCTCGCGGGCAGTCAGTTTACCTTTCTTGTGCTGTGCGTCGATTTTATCCACACCACCACCAAGGTAAGCTTCTTCGCGCTTTTTAGCCAGTTTATGAAGAGATTTTTCCACAGAACTCCATAAAACAGGAACTGAAAGGTTCTAACGGGGGTATAAAAGGCAGGGTCTTGAAACGATTCACCGGGAGTGCACCGGTTCAAAATGCTGCTTTACCCGTTTTCACTGAGATTCACTGTTTGGAATTATGTTCAGGATGCGAAATGGGGCATATTATGCTGCCAATCACAACCCTGAGATTTAACAAAAATATCATTGCAAATTATCAATAATTTAACTAAAATCAAATGAAAAATCGTATCATTAAAAGACGGAAAGATTCCCCGATGCCCGTACTATTCCTCATGCTCTTGCTTCTTATTCCAGCAACAGTTACGCCGCAATCTCCCCTCCAATTCCAATATGAAAAAACTATTACAGATTTCAGTAATGCAAATGAATTTGTCATAAGCCCAATGGGTGATATCTACGTGATTGATGAAGGGGTTGATCAGATTCTTCTGCTGGATACTCTTGGTGAGGTGAAGCGAAGTTCCAGTGGCTATGGTTGGGAAGGGGCACAGATGGATAATCCATTGGATGTGCAGGCATCCCCACTCAGCGTGTTCGTTTGCGACTATGGCAACAACGCGATTAAGGAGTTTGACCGAGGTGTGAATCTGCTATCAGTTCTGAAGACAAATGATGGCAGCACCCATTTTGAGCGACCGGTCAGCTGTGCAGTATCCAGTTTCGGAGAGCTGTATGTCCTTGATTCTGAAAACAAACGGATTGTTAAATATGATCACCAGCGCAACTTCACGGTTGCCTTTGCCGGATTTGATTTTGGTGAATTTGCGCTCAAGGACCCACTGAAAGTGATTACAACCGATGGTCAAACAGTATTTGTACTCGATAAAAACCGGCTTCTGGTTTTTGATTCTTTCGGGAATGGGCGCAGTATTATTCCCCTACCGGATGGGATTAAGAACATACGTTATTCAGGCGGGAAGATTCTTTTCATCAGCAATGATGAGGTTCTTGCAGGGACGCAGATGGATACAGGATTACAGGTGAACAAAATCAAGGTTTCAGGATTACCAGAAAAGAGGGGTGATATTGAATCTGCAGTCTTGTATGGTGGGTCACTCTACCTGCTTTATGATACCGGATTAATCGTAGCCCGAAGTAAGTAACTAGCACTGATTTTTTTAATAAACAATACAATTTATACTTAAAGAAATAGTATCATTCCCCGGAGGTTCCGGGGAATGGTACTATTTATCCTGTAACGATCTTCTTAAAAGCTCTATTTCAGCCCGAAGTCCTCTTACTTCTTCCAGTATGAGGGTTCTTTCGTCCTGTCCTTCCTTGTTAATCAGTTCCAATTCTTTATCGCGTTCAGCATCATGTTGTGACTGGGTTGCACTAACCAGGATGGCGATGAACAGATTTAGTACTGTAAAACTTGTAATAATGATAAAGGGGATAAAGAAGAGCCATGCGGCAGGAAATTGCTCCAGGACTGGTCTTACGATTCCCATTGACCAGCTTTCAAGCGTCATGATCTGGAAGAGTGAGTACATCGAATCTGGTATGGACCCAAACCATACGGGGGAATGCAGCACCGAACAGCTTGGTAGAAAGGACGGAGGAAATATAAAAGACGAGCAAAAGAATACCTACGATTGAGAACATCCCGGGGATAGCTTCAAGCAGTGCATTAACAATTGAGCGAAGTTTTGGGACGATGGAAAAGAGACGAAGCACCCTTAGAATTCTGAGTGCACGGAGTACTGAGAGAACCCCGGAACTGGGAAGCAGCGTGATACCGACAATAAGAAAATCAAAGACATTCCACCCCTGGGTAAAAAATTTCAGGCGGAAGGCATAGAGTTTCAGGAGAATTTCCAGAATAAATATTTTCAGAGCCAACTGGTCAATAAAAGTTAGCAATCCTCCCATCTGCGACATCATCGTTTCAGATGTCTCGAGGCCCAGAGTGATGGCATTGATGATGATGACAACGGTAATGGAATTTTGAAACCACTTGCCGCCGATCAATGATTGAAGTTTTGTTCTATGGGAAGATAATGCTTGAGTCATACACTTTTTTAATTATAATCCAGATGAAGCACAATAGATCATCTACTGCGTTATCAACAATCTCAACAGATACAGCGTTTAAAAGGTTCGCGCGAATCAGGAAGTAGATTTCGTTTTTTCCACAGCGATGAGAATAAGGAATCCACTTACTCCTTCCTCACCACTTCGATTTGTCACAACGGCAAGTCAGATCAGGACTTTTTCAATCGAGAAGTAATAGCACTGCTTAACTGCAAAAAGTCAAACAACTTCCTGCGAATAGCGCATCAGTGCACTCAGATCACCAACACCCTGTGAGAGGATATTATCATTCAGTATGAGGCACATTTTATCCTCTGCTTCAAAGACACCATCAGCTAAATCACTGCGTGATTGCGCGGGAAGCGGTTTAATACTATCATTGTGTATTTTCATGATATGATACACTTTATCCACACTGAAGGCTACCGTGTCGTTTTCTCTTTCATACAGAATGGCAAACTCACGGGAATCGTTTCTAATCTTCTCAATAAGCTCAGCAAACAGCTTCTTTAATTCTGCAAGCCGTTTTTCCTGTTCATTGTTTACCAGAGAGGCTGCCTCATCTGATTTGTTTTGAGACAGTAACTCATTAAAGCGGGCTGCAAGTTTGTGAAGCTCATTATGGGGAGCTTCAAATTTCGTGAGAAAATCAGAGAGCACGATATTATCAGTTTTAAAACTGTAATACCACTTACCAAACTTACACGCCCGAGGGTCAATATTGAGTTTGAATGATTCTCCAGCCTGAGCGCAACGGATCAGTTCTTCAATGAAGCGGTTATGATCTTCCTCCCTATCCCTGAGCAACTGGATCAGTTCTGCACGTTCGTTTTCGATAGTTTTAATTGAGAGCTGGTGGCGGGTGTCGATGAGAGGTATTACCTTATCACGCAGACGGATCAACCCACGAACTCCCTCAGGCTGATGTGGCATCTTTGTAATTTTTGGAACCTTAATGATTTCTTTCACCTTCAATGCATCAATGCCGAACCATCCATAACTGATATTGAAAACAAGGAACAGACGTTCGGTTAAAGAACTATTTTGCGAATGCTGATGCAGAGCAGCAGTATCTGTTTTCTTCATTTCTTGCCCTTCCGCGGAAAAGTGGTTACACACAGTAAATAATTTACAGTATGAAACATTCTAAGTCAAGAAAGAATTTTTAAAAAAGGGATTTTCCCAGAAATGAAATGGGCCTCCCCTACCGTAAGCGGAAGGGGAAAATTATCTTGACGTTCTGACCAATCTGGGGTTGTGTAGAGCGGAGACGTTCAAAGCGCCAGCGGCGGAGTGCATCGCGTGCAGTTGATTCAAGGCGTCCATCTGCCTTTTTCAGGATACGAATATTTGATACCGTTCCATCGGGCTGGATAGTAAATTGCATGGTAACGTCAGCTTCCTTACTCACCCCCTCAGGGTAGGGGGGAATAT
>JAEXTR010000034.1 GCA_023406915.1 Bacteroidota bacterium | reverse complement strand
ATCTTATCCTGAATATAGCCTGAAAATTCAATCGGCTTTCTTTCATAGATATTGATTGCAAGGTTTTCGTTTGGATCATTCACATTAGGAACGCGGAACTTTGCGTAAGGATTCTTGCTGGCTGACGGTTCAGGTAATCCATCTTCCATCAGCAGATTAATATCATTGAATCCAAGATTGTGCATATTATATTCAATACCAAGCTTCACCTGGTGATTTTGTGTAATCTGTGAAGTGAGGTCAAACTTTGCACCATAGGTAGAGGTGGTTCTGCGGAACTGAGAGGTAAGTGCACCACCGGTACGGAAACTTGGAACATCCTGAGGTTCCTGACTCAACAAAGCGGTATGGGTCCATTTTGGATCGTTGGGGTCCTCATACACAAAGTGTCTGTAGAGTTTAAAGAAGTAACTCAGATTCAAGGTATAAAAAGTATTGCTTCCCAATGTATGGGTGATACCAAAGATATTGGAGTTACCATCACGGAAGCGTTTCAGATTACCATCCGGATTGTAGGAGAATGAATGATCATAATCCTGATAATCGACGGTTTCAAAAAAGTAATTATAAGTCAGGCGGACTTCAGGAAAAATCCTGTAGGTAAGCTTGCCATGAGCATAGATTTTTTCATTCCAGTTCATTGGCACTATTTCACCGTCACCGGTTTTTTGAATGTTATAGCGCTGTTCAATCGGTTGGTCAGCGCCATTATTCACAGTGATATCCCATGGGTTAAACACACGCTTTCCATTGAGCCAACCGCCAAAATACACATAACGAAGACTTGTATAGAAAAAGAGTGTATTCTGAATTATGGGTCCAGAGGCTGAGACTTCGTAGTTTCTGATAGCGGTGGGACTAAATTCATCAACATTACGGAATATTCCTGTTCGGGGGCTGAAGTAATCACCAAAGTATGCAGTAGCAGTACCCTGAAAAGTATTATCTCCATCCTTTGTTGCTATATTCACATAACCAGATAGTGCTCTTCCATATTCTGCATTGAAAGCACCGGAAACGAATTGCAGTTCCTGGATTGAGTTCGCATTCACATCAATAACGGTTGAGCCGTCGAACACGTCTGTAACGGGAACACCATCGATTGCATACACGACCTCACCCTTACGTCCACCTCTGACGGTACCACCAACAAGACCTGCCTTGAGCTGCAGGACTTCCTGAAACTCTGTAACAGGCAATGCAGCAATATCATCAGCTCCTACGATTGCAGTTGAAGAAGTTAAATCTTTCGTCACCAGCGGTCTTGAAGCAACCACAACTACATCTTCTTTGAGCTGAATACTGGTTTCCGTAAGCTCAAAATCAGCTTTGGCAGTAAGGTCAATAGAGACTCTGACTCCAGTGATGGTTTGAGCATTATAGCCAATGGCAGATGCTTTTACATCATACGTGCCTGGTCTGACATTCAAAATGGAATAATATCCATCGATGTCCGAAGCAGCACCCTGTGTTGTACCAACCAACATTACATTAACAAACGGCAGTGGTTCACCGGTCGTCAGATCGAGTACCCGACCAGCAACCTTTCCCGCTTGAGCAAGCAATGTCGGCGCACAAATCACAATAAGTGCGATAACAGAATAGCGTAAAAAGAACCTCATTCATTACCTCCAGGTTCGGTATTTATTTCTTTATTTGATTTTTTCTAAATCTGTGATAAATCTATTCAAATTATAAATTTTTTCGAAAGATACAAACAGAATTCGTCACGAATATTTTTTTATTTTAACAACACTTTTGCCTTTATTTTTTCAATTAAATTCACTATTATTTAATAATTGTTGATTTTTTCAACAACACCTACCAACATCTGAATTCAGTTTTTCCTCTTGAACAACGAAAAATACTTCCAGCTTATCACGAGCCAGCCTTCTACCAAAACTGTTCAATATTTTATCCAAAGGTTACTTTTCTGACATACTAATACATAGTATATTCGAGTGTGAAATCATAACAGTTTAGTGCAATTTAACCTTCACACAGTACTCAGGGACCTGAAAAGGCACCCTTGTCAAATTCTGTGGCATCATAGCTTTCGATACTAAACAATTCCCAAATCAAGGTGGTTTCAGATCACTATAGTTCATAGCATGAAAGACGATTATGCAACAGCAGCATTTACATCCGTCAGTGAGATTCTTTGTTAGTATCATTGGTATAGTCACCATTGCACTAATGCTCAAAGAAATGCAGTATATCTTGCTCCCATTTTTTATTGCCTATATATTTTATTTTCTATTTGCCCCCCTTAATCAGTATCTAAAACGATATAAGATACCACTCGGAGTAAGTGTTCCGTTAAATCTTGCTCTGGTAATTGTCATCATGTATTCGGCATTTCGGTTCATTGTTTTATCTGTTATCAGATTTTCTGAGAATTCGGGAGTATACGCAGAAAGACTAAATTCGCTTGTACAGAATTTCGCCAAATCGGTTGGATCATCCGACCCTGAATTACTCTCATTTTCTATTGAAGAACTCCTCGCCAAACTTGACTATACCAGTCTGGCTGGCGGAGTCATTTCGTCCTCACTTGATTTTATGGGGAGTGTATTACTCGTCCTTTTCTTTTACATCTTTATTGTTGGTGGTCACCAGGGGATCTATACTGCATTTCGCAATCGATTTGTATCGGTAAGAAAAGAAAAGGAAATCGAGGGAATTGAGACCGGTAGTGAAACTGAGCCAATACCAGTCAAGATCAGGCTTGAGCAAGACGTCCAGGATTACGCCAAAGTTGATAGTACGTTTAAAGCCATCCCGGAACAAATCCAGAATTATCTGCTCACGAAAATCGCGGTTAATATATCAGCAGGTATAGGAGTTTGGATTGTGCTCATGATACTTGGAGTACCCTTTTCTGAGATTTGGGGTGCTTTTTGCGCTATCCTGAACTTCATTCCTTCCATAGGGTCTGCTCTGGCACTTATCCTGCCAGTGCTTATCACATTGCTTGAAAGTGGATCAATCGGTTATGCGCTGTTCATCGCAGCAGTTATGGCAGTGTTACAAACTATCTTTTTTAACATCATGGAACCAATGATGCTTGGGAAACGGCTGAATTTAAACCCTATTGTAATACTACTCAGTGTACTGATTTGGGGTTACATCTGGGGAATCACTGGAATGCTTATGGCTGTCCCCATCACTGCGGTGTTAAAGATAGTGCTTAGTAACATTGATGGTCCAAATGCAAGATTTATTTCAGAACTGATGAGCGGCAATTAACCGCTCATCAAAACTAAAGATTATAACAGGTTCTTTAACCGGGAGGATACTGTTTCAAGTTCTTCTTTTGAGACAAAGACTTCCTGTAAAATATCAGCAAGTTTTTCCGCTGTGATTCTTTTGAAATCATCTTCGACTGGTATAACACCTACTCCTCCGATATCGACTGAGGCAGGACTGAGCATTATCCTCTCATCACCCTCTGCAAAATAGCATGCAGGCCTGTGTTTCTTACGAAGGAATACAACAACATTCCATACATCGAGTTCATACCATGCAAGAATATTCAGCATTGGCTCTTCGGTATCGCTTTGAAGTACTGAAAGGAGCTTCCGAAAAATACCGTTCATTGCTGCTTTGTCACCAGACTGAAGAACCATCATTTTTCTCATACCGTCATCCACAGCTGTCAGTTTCATCGTTTCAGCCGAAAGCAGAACCACACCATAAGTCGATATCAGGTTCTGTAAGTCACGCTCAATTGTCATAAAATTTCGTGTACCTGCCTGAAAATGGAGGTGATCAGGGGCAGAGGCACCACATCGGGGACCATTATAAAATACAGTATACTTATCTGATAATTCCCGTGCAAAATCAAGCATTACCGGAAATGACGATGCAATCTCCTGTGGAAAGTGTTTTTTAGCAGGAAGGGTGAAGTGTTCGGGAAAGATTGGGAATGGG
Source organism: Bacteroidota bacterium (assembly GCA_023406915.1). Lineage (GTDB taxonomy): Bacteria > Bacteroidota > Ignavibacteria > Ignavibacteriales > Ignavibacteriaceae > JAEXTR01. Next base: position 1,079 of record JAEXTR010000034.1, on the reverse strand, counting down.
TTAACAAGGATATGGAAATCATCACTAAAGCTCAGTGACCTTTGCTCAGCCGGGAGGTTCTCTATGCACAAAAAACATTTACGGGAAGCAATGCTATCCTTATCGACCTTCGCTGATGTAGATGTCATTCTTCCTGGATTAAACTGAACGCTCAAATGAAATCCATCATACTCAAATGTACGGGTTATCACGCCAGTAAGTGTAGAATAACCCTTACTGCACATAGGCCATTCCTGTCTTTGATCAACTAAAAGCCGTTCTGATGCAGCCGCATATTGTTTCAACATTCTCTATTTCCATGTTTAATAAGAAATAATACTTTTATTATGTAAATTTACGAAAGATTTAACAGAGATTTGGCAGGTTTCATACATGATAAAGATAATTGTTTCCGACCTCGGAAACGTTCTCATCCCCTTCGATTATCAAATTGCGATCGACAGATTTAATACAGTAGAAGTTGGTCTTGGTGAGAAGTTTGCAGACTTTGCTGCGAAAAACTATGACTTGCACAGGGCATTTGAGCGTGGCGATATAGCAGAAAACGAGTTTATTGACAGGATGCTGAGTGCAGTGGACAACAGAGTGGACCGTGAGACATTCTGCAGGTTTTATTCAGAGATATTCACTGAAAACTTCGGAGTTACAGAAATACTCCCTCTTCTTAAGCAACGATTCAGATTAGTGCTCCTGTCAAATACCAATGGTATTCATCAACGATTTGGATGGCAACATTATGCTTTTCTACACCATTTCGAAAAACTGATATTAAGTCATGAGATTGGGAGTGTGAAACCGGAAGAAAAAATATACCGTGCAGTGGAAGCTTACACAGGTGCTCTGCCAGAAGAACATATTTTTATTGATGATGTTTTGGCATACGCAGATGGGGCGAAGCAGTGTGGGTGGGATGCCATACACTATACAGACCCCGCTTCGCTAAAGAACGAGCTTGCAAAGCGGGATCTGCTTACATTCTAGTATCCTCTTTTCAGCACTTTCGCAAAGTCTGATTTAATCATCAGTTGTACGAGATCTGTGAAAAGGGTTTTTGCCTCCCAACCCAACTGTGCCTTTGC
>JAEXTR010000396.1 GCA_023406915.1 Bacteroidota bacterium | reverse complement strand
GGATAACATTGACAGTGCCTATCAATATAATTTGTCAGAACTTAAAGACGTACGTACAGAGATCGAACGAGACCATCTTCCACAGCTCCGGAATTTTCAGAAAGAGGTTGAGAATAAAAACGTCTCTACCGAGCCTACATATTTCTCAGCTCTGTATGGGATACAGGGCAGAATTGACGTCCTTTCTGAGTCTCCTGATCACCCGCAATTCAAGGAGATATTTGAATTAAAATCTTCCAAGCCACCCTTTTCAGGCGTCTATACTGGTCACAAGATTCAGACAATTGCCTATCACCTCCTATTACGCAGTACCTACGGCAAGCAAAGGGAAGGAAGAACCTCACTATTTTATTCAAAAGCCCCGCAAGGAAATATCCGTGCTGTACCAACTGAGGCAGACCTAGAGAAACAACTTTTCAGAATCCGTAATGGTATCATTCAACTGCTCTTCCTGGTTGCCGATAATCCCGAAAATCTTGAATCGGTAATCGACCATGTTCATTTGCAGTATCGAAGTAGTTTTAAGTTCAGCAATATCGAAAAATTCAATTCCCTCTATTCCAGTATTAAACATAACCATTCCATTACATCTCATTATTTTAAAACTTTTGCTTCTGCAGTCCTGGCAGAATTAAGGGTTCAAAAGATTGGTAACTCTTCGTATTCAGAGGATAAACGCAGCGGGTTCTCTGCACTCTGGAATCTGTCCATTGAGGAAAAGCAGGCAGCTTTCAGTATTCTTTTGCCGTTAAAATTTGTCACGTATGATCAGGCAAATCACATCGTTGAGTTTTCTACTGAATCCACTGAGAATACTAACTTCCGTGAGGGAGATATATGCCTTCTGTATCCGCACACAACCTCAGAACACAGCCCGCTTGCATATCCAATCATTAAGGGAGGTATCGAAGTTCTCACTCCCAAAAAGCTCTGCGTGAAAATCAGGAGCAAATCCCTCCACCCTGATTACTTCAGTACTTATAAACTTTTCGCACTCGAGCATGACTTTTTCGAATCAAATCAAATTGGTTTGCTCGCTAATCTCACCCGGTTTGTACTCACATCAGATTTTGAGAAGCACCAATTGCTATGGGGGCTGAAGGAACCCGAAGCCACAAAACCAATCGTGCCAGAGAATAGTAACCTGCTCCCAGACCAGGCGATCAATATCGGTAAAGCGATCGCTGCAAAAGACTACTATCTTATTCAAGGCCCCCCCGGAACCGGAAAAACTTCTGTAGTTATTATGCAAATTCTTCTCTACACTGTACAGACTCAGAAAAAGCACTGTACCGTACTGGCATACACAAACAGAGCCGTCGATGAAATATGCAACCGCCTGGAAAGTAACGGAATGGATTATATTCTGCTCAGCGGTTCTTCACGGAATAAAAATTCACTGAAGAATATTTTCCGTGAATCAAAGACTCTCAATACTCTGCACTCCAGAATCAAGTCGGTTAAAATCTATGTATCAACGGTGACTTCATACTTCAGTCACTTTGAGAAAATTCGAAGACTTACACCAGAACTGCATACACTGATCGTTGACGAGGCTTCACAGCTATTGGAACCTCACCTGATAGGAATACTGCCTGCATACAGAAAATTCATTCTTGTTGGTGATCATTTTCAATTACCAGCAGTTTCTCAGCTATCAGACAGAAAATCCCTCAGCATACCGGAAGCAATCAGGGCAATAGGAATCACTGACCTGCGACATTCATTATTCGAAAGACTTTGGCATCAGGCTGTCCGGAACAAATGGGATCATGCTTATGGAACGCTTAAAAATCAGTTCAGAATGCATCTCAGTATTCAGGACCTCATTAATAAGTATTATGACAAGCAGTTACAGCCAGGAAAACCAGAACAGACTGTCGCATCCCCTCATTTTCCGCGTATAGCCTCAGACCGGATTCTGAGCATACTTGCGTCCTCAAGGGTGATCTTTATTAATACCAGCAAAGGCTCTTCTCCTGCATCCAGGATCAATAAACTAGAGGCTGAAATCACCGCAAATCTCCTGGAAAGCATCTATTCACATTTTTCACAGCTGTTTACTCCATACACCGTTGGTGTTATTACACCATGGCGCGCGCAGATATCAGCGATCAGAAGCCTGATAAGCGATGAAAAAATACGAAACCAGGTCAGTGTTGATACTGTTGAGCGATATCAGGGCTCAGAAAGAGAGATAATTATAATCAGTCTGTCAACCTCTGACTCCTCACAACTGGAAAGGCTCAGCCAGATATCCGATAACGGAAAAGTTGACCGTAAACTTAATGTTGCAGTCACCAGGGCGCAGCATCAACTCATCATTCTTGGGGACGCCCCACTCCTGTATCAAAGCCGGCACTATGGTGAGTTAATTGATCATATCAAACACAAGGGCAGGTATATCGACGATTATTTTGCTTGCTGACACTGTGTGGTGATATTTTTACACAGAGGCTGCGGATTATTGGATAAACGGTTTCAGGAACGTTATAAATAAAGGTATTTTATTTAAAACAGGTTTTTCATAAACTTAAATTTACTGGCATATACACTTCAACCCTATTTGTTTGATTGAAGGAATCACATTATGAAAAAAATGCTCCCGCTAATCATCTTTTTATTCACTGCTGGCCTGATGCTGGCTCAGTCAACCGAACAGCAGGAATGGCTCAGGAATTTCTCCGATCAACAATCCATCCTTTGGAATAAAGGCAGACTTGAGGCTGAATCACTTGCAGTAAAACTCAATCTTCCTGTCAGGATGGAATATCCTGATGGAACCGTTATTGAAATACAGGGCATTCAGGATGGCGTTCCCTATTACCATATGACTGATAACACCGGCTCAGCTAAAACAATATCAGCCGATAAAGTTATTACTGATAATAGTCTCGGGATTTTTTCCCTGAACGGCTCTGGTCAGGTGATCGGTCTTTGGGAGGCGGGTGGTATTCCCCGAGCTACACATCAGGAACTCGTTAACAGAGCAACCCTGCGGGATAATGGCGGATCTGCAACTCAGCACGCTACCCATACGGCAGGAACGCTGATTGCTTCTGGTGTCAGCCCGAATGCTAAGGGAATGTCAATTGCCGGACAGATTGATTACTATAATTCCAGTAACGATTTGTCTGAGCTTTCCGCTGCTGGTGCCAATGGTCTGAAGGTATCAAGTCATAGCTATGGTCAGATCACCGGATGGCGATACAACTACTTCAATGATAACCGCTGGGTCTGGTTTGGCAATCCAGCTATCAGTCAGACAGAGGACTACCGTTTTGGCCTTTATACATCGACATCCCAGTCGTGGGCTCTGATGCTTACGAATGCCCCTAACCTGCTCGTGGGAAAAAGTGCTGGAAATGATCGCGGCGAAGGTCCCTCACCCGGAACTGCACATTATGTCAATCCTGATAACACTGTCCTTTATAACACCGTCAGGGATTATGATGGAGGTGTCTTTGGTTATGATTGTATTAATGACCCTAAGGGTATAGCAAAAAATACGCTTACTGTTGGTGCAGTAAATAAGGTTTCAGATTACACTAATCCCGGCAGTGTGGTCATGAGTTCATTCAGCGGTTGGGGTCCTACCGATGATGGTAGAATCAAGCCTGATATCGTAGCAGCGGGTGTAAGCCTTTACTCATCTTCTCATGAATCTAATACATCATACGCCTCTTTAAGCGGTACCTCGATGGCTACGCCAAGTGTAGCGGGTTCCGTCGGGTTGCTTCTGCAACTTCAACAGGAATTACATGGCACCACCCCACTTCGCTCTTCAACATTGAAGGGGCTTATTCTGCACACAGCTGATGAAGCAGGCCAGCATCCTGGACCCGATTATGTGTATGGTTGGGGATTAATGAATACTTTTAATGCTGCCCTGATGATGAAGATAAATAAGGAGGCAACTGGAGCCCCCTTCATCAAAGAGGAACTCCTCAATAATGGTGGTCAGTATCAACTGCAGGTTCAGTCAAATGGCACCGAACCACTGAAAGTTACCATTTGCTGGATTGATCCTCCTGGTACACCTCCTGCCGCATCATTAAACCCTCCTACGATCATGTTAAAAAATGATTTGGATATCAGAATAACTGGTCCTAATGCAACAACGTTTTCCCCCTGGGTACTGGACCCTGCAAACCCGTCCATGGCAGCCACCAGAGGTGATAATATTCGCGACAACGTAGAACAAGTACTGATCGATAATCCCGCAGCTGGCACCTACACCATTACAGTTACTCATAAGGGTACGCTTGTAAATAACTCACAGCTATTTTCACTGATCTTGAGTGGCAATGTAATTCCTGTACCAAACAGTGTTACGCTGATTTCGCCGGAAAACGAAGCCACTGATGTACCAATTAATGCAACGCTACAATGGAGTATCGCTGAAAGAGCTTCAAGGTATGAGGTGCAAATCAGCACGGATAATGCTTTCAATACGATTACATACCAGAACAGTAAGGTTCAGGGCGTCAACCTCACCCTTACATCTGTACTTCAGGGCCTCCAGCAGTACTTCTGGCGGGTTCGGGCTGTGAACAGCGGTGGTAACAGTGCATGGAGCGAAGTACGAAGTTTTTCCACGGTTGTTTCAATCCCACCTGCGCCAGTGCTCTATGCCCCCACCAGCAATAGTCTGAATGCTCCGATTGAGCCTGTACTCAGCTGGTCAGGTTCATCACTTGCAGAACGATACTGGTTAAGAGTCTCAAAAAACACACTCTTCACAAACATCGTATTCAGCGACTCAACAATTACGGATTCCAGTTACACACTTGATTCCCTGCAGGAACAGCAGAAATATTATTGGCGCGTAAATGCAATTAACTCTGGTGGCAGCAGCAATTCTTCTGCGGTAAACAATTTTACCACTGGATTATTCGCACCCAGCAATCTGATTGCAACAGTGCTTCCGGCTAATCATGTATCGCTCACCTGGCAGGATAATTCGGCACTGGAAACAAAATTCTATATTCTTAGGAAGCCATCTGGCGGTGTGTATCAAATACTCGATTCGGTACTTGCAGCAAACTCTACCAGTTATGCAGACACCCTTCCACTTGCGGGTCCAGCCTACTATACCATATACGCAGCCAATAATGTTGCAGTTTCTGATTCCAGTAACGAGGCACTTGCAACTATTGTGTCTGTAAACGATGGTAATCATTCCGGTGTACCAAAGCAATTCGTGCTCAGTCAGAATTATCCAAATCCATTTAATCCGGCTACTGAGATTTCTTTCGCATTACCCTGGGAAAGTCATGTCAAATTGATGATTTACAATGCTCTTGGTGAGGAGGTAGAAGAACTGGTCAATAACACCATAAAGGCAGGATATTACAATTTTAGCTGGAATGCAGCGAGACTTAGTTCAGGTACCTATTTCTATTCTATTACGGCGATGTCACCTGAGGGAAATAACATAACCCTTACAAAGAAAATGTTATTGATTAAGTAAGTCGGCTCTGTAATTAACTCTCCGGGGGGCTGTACCTCCCGGAGAGTATTTCATAAAAGGAGAACTGTCAGCAGGGTACAGTTTCGCTTGTCTTTTCAATAACATTGTCTTCGATTATTCCTGCCTTCATTTCAATAACTCCCTTGTAGTGATAAACTGTACAACACTGACCGTCTGAGAACTCGAACTCGTAAGCACCATTCCCGGTTTTCTGTAGCTTTATCCCCCTCGTCATCTGAGTCAGAAGCATATACTCAGAATCATCCCTGCCTGGTAAGAGTGACTTAATTCTCTGCAATAGAGTATCTTTATCACTATTCTGATAATAAAATGGGTCTGGATCAGGCATACCGTAACAATTACCCGGACGATACTTTTCAACCAAAAAGAGCTTGAAGTTTAGTTCTAGATCGTCATTTTCCTGAGTTAAAGTATCCATTTCACTCACTTGAGTGCTCTCACGTGTTGTACAGCATGCACTGTACAGAAACACCAGCACTAGACAAAAAAGGATCGTTAATTTCATTTGTAAACCTACTGCTTATTCTAACCTCAAAAATAACTGTTCAGGTAATTGCATCCACTTTTTAAGAATAATACTGACCGTTTTCTTTCCCTCCTGAATCCTGAAACCGATACCAGCAACATTACCGGATCACAGACAAAAGCCCGGTAGTATGGCCTGATACTATTTTCTCATGAGTTTTGCATAAATTTGGATTCAGAAAGAGCTGGAGCTACCCTGAAAATCGGTTTCGTTACAGACATTCATGAAGATGCAGCATCACTGGTTGATGCTCTTCTCTTATTAGAAAAACACAAGTGTGAATGCGTTTGTTGCCTGGGTGATATTACAGGTTTTTCTGAATTATTACTCACAACCGTCCGGGACCGAAATCGTCGCGAATGTATCAGACTCATTTCGGAGAACTGCCATCTAACGGTTACCGGTAATCATGATCTGCACACCTTAGAGCGGGTTACCAGTTTCAGAGCAGGTTCGCTACTGCGGGAAGATTGGTACTCCCTATCATTGAAAGATAGAAAGAATATTTCAAAGGGGACTGTTTGGCTCTACGAGGATGAGCTCATATCTCCACCCCTTAGTCCAGAGGAATCTGCCTTTTTGTGCCATCTTCCTGAGACCACTTCACTTCATGCAGCTGATCAGCATCTACTCCTATCCCATTTCGCGTATCCTGACATCAGCGGCTCCACAAAAGTATTGCCCAATACCCACCTCGATGTGGTGAAGCACCTTCATTATATGCAGCTCGGTGGCTTTAATTTGGCTTTCTCAGGTCACGGACATCCTGAGGGGGTAATACTTTGCTCTGACAAACGTATGGACTATCACGGGTTCGGTTTAATTCAGTTGAATGAAACGATTAAATGGGTGGTGCTTCCACCCGTAGTCCGGTCAAACAGACGCAGTGGTGTAACAATTTTCGATTCTGACCTCAAGACTCTCTTAACCCTGGAACTGTATGCACAATAGATTATTCAATACTATCCCACACAGGAGGTAAGCTATTATGAAGAATATTTTCAGGTTTCTCTTAACTCATCGGGATATTTTTTTAAAAATATTGCTGCCTGCATTTCTGACCATTGGCTTATTTCTTGGATTTTTCTTCCTCTTTTTAATACCAAGATATGAAGAAGTAATTATTGACCGAAAAAGGGAAATGTCTACCGAACTTACCAGAACTGCACTGAGTATTCTGAACACGCAATACCAATTGGAAAAATCAGGCAAATTGACAAGAGAGCAGGCACAGAAAAACGCAATTGAACAGTTCAACTCCCTCCGTTATGGGCAGGAAAGTAAAGACTATTTTTGGATCACTGATTTTTCACCAAAGATGATTGTGCACCCTTTTCGCCCTGAATTGAACAACAGCGATCTATCAGACTATAAAGACAAAGAGGGGAAACTGCTGTTTGTTGAAATTGCGGAGTTGATCAAAAAGCAGCATGAGGGTTTCGTTACCTATATGTGGCAGTGGAAAGATGATTCGACGAAGGTTGTTCCTAAATTATCGTTTGTCAAAGGCTTTCCTGAATGGGGTTGGATTACTGGTACCGGTCTGTATATGGAAGATGTCCGGCTTGAAGTAGAGCAACTCGAATCAAATATTCTTCTTACATCATTTTCAATTCTTGGCATTGTCTCCATTCTTATCGGTTTCATCGCATTCCAGAACATTCGGATTGAGCAGTTGAGGGAAAAAGCCGAATCAGACCTGCAAAAATCACGAGAACAATATCGCGCTTTGGTTGAGGCCTCTACTGAGGGATTAATACTGCTTATCAGTGGATCTGCGCCATATTTCAATAAGGAAATGTATACTCTCAGCGGTTATTCGGAATCTGATCCGGAAGTTATCCAGATTGACAGTCTTTTTGAAACCCTAACCGGTGAGCCTCTGTCGCTGAATTCCTCGATCCAGAAACTACATCAGATAGAAGGGGTTCTCGTTAAAAAGTCAGGTCTTAGGGTCAGGTCGTTATTAATGATATCGCCTATTCAGATTCAGGGGAACAATGGTATTATCATAACTGTGCGGGATATTTCCACCCATAAAGAGACTGAACTGGCTCTCGGTCAGAGCATAGAACAGTACACTGCACTCACCAGTATTCTGAATATCGGCACCTTCAGGGCTGCTGCAAGCAAATCACTCATCATAAGTGAATGCAATCCTGCATTTCTTAAGATACTAGGTTTACCTCTTTCAACTCAGACTGAAAGTATTGCACTATCAGACTATTTTTTGCACGAAGATGAATTATCAGATGGTATCTCCGGCTTATTTATGTCAGGAAGTATAATTTCGAAAGCGTTTGAACTTAAAAAACCAGATGGATCAATCATAGCCTGTGAATTATCGGCCGTTCTTATTAAAGATTCTTCTGGCAAACCGGTCAGCTGTGAGGGAATCATTGAGGATCGGACTGAATCAGTGAAGCATGAAGAGGAAAAGCAAAGCCTTATATCAAAATTTGACAACGAAGGGATAATCCTTTCCAGACCAGTTTCATTGTTTTCAAAGCCGTGTACATCAGTCCTAATGACTGACTCAGTAGCTACAGCAGCAGCTATCATGACTGAATCAAAGTCGACGGCTCTTATTATCAGCTCACAAGACGGTCAGAGTATCGGAATTTTGACAGATAACGATATTCGTGAAAGGGTCATCGCTCAATCAGAAAGCCCTGAATCGCCTGTGTACCGATATATGTCCTCGCCCCTCGTTTCAGTGACACCAGAAACTTCACTTCTTGAAGCGCTTATAGTGATGCAAAAGAAATCAGTACAGCATCTGTTGGTAAAACAACAAGACAATACTTTCGTTGGAATCTATGAGTTCTCATACGACAATAGCACTGGCTACCTGGCGTATTTGCAATTGTTCCGCCAGCTTTCAACCGCTTCATCGGTCAATGAAATTTCCAGAACCGCTGCAACGTTAAGACGTATGACCGCTTACCTGATATCCGAAGTAGCAGTAGCCGAAGTGATAGCATCTCAGCTAACACTTATAGCCGATTCTGTTTTGGAGCGACTTATTCAACTGGCAATGAACAAACTTGGGATACCTCCGGTGAGTTTTGCCTTTCTTGCCCTGGGCAGTGAGGGAAGAAGAGAACAACTATTTGCAACTGATCAGGATAATGCCATCATTTTCCAGGACGTACCAGAATCTGAATTGCCCACGGTTCTCCACTATTTTCAATCCCTCGCAACGTTTGTCTGCCAGGGATTACAAAGCTGCGGATACACACTTTGCCGTGGTAATATTATGGCAATGAATCCTAAATGGTGTCAACCAGCATCAGTATGGAAAGACTATTTTCATCAATGGATCACCACCGCAACACCGAATGAGATACTTGATATCAACATCTTTTTTGATTTCCGGTGCGCTTACGGTGAAGAACATCTTGTAGAGACTCTCCGCCATCACGTACAATCATTGGCTACAGGCAACAATTCGCTCTTTGTCTACCTTACACAAGGAATACTGAATGTATCTCCATCATTTGTATCCTCAGGAAACAGTGAACTCATTGATATCAAGACAGGTACACGCCCAATTATCGATGCAGCAAGAGCATACTCGATCCTTCATGGAATCCAGGCAACAGGCACAGCAGAGCGATTGAAAAACATATGTCAGAAAGGTATTATCTCCAATTCACTACAACGCGATATTCTATACGGATTTAATTATGCAATGAGACTCAGAATTCTTCATCAGATCAGATTGCTGGATGCAAATAGTGTTACCGATAATGTGATAAAAGATGACGAACTCCTTGAGTTTGACCGCCTAATTTTAAAAAGAACAGTTCAAACAATCAGAACCTTACAGTCAAAAATCAGTTTGGATTCAAAAGGAACTCTCTGACAATATTTCATTTTAATATTGAATATTCTTGGTGATTGTTCAAACTTTATCATTATATTTCAATACATTAGTCACAAAAATCTCCAAACATCCCGTTCACTAAAGCAAAGGAATCAGTATGCTTCTTCGACAGGAACAGGTACATTCAATCGTTACCTCAGAGAAATTTCAGAAACTTGTTAAGATGCGGGCGACAGTTTCGTTTTCCCTTACGCTGTTGATGCTAATTATCTATTTCGGATTTATCCTTCTCGTAGCTTTCAACAAGGAATTTCTTGCCGGAAAAATTGGGGAATACATCACAATCGGACTCCCCATCGGAATAGGGGTTATTGTGTTTGCCTGGTTGCTCACCGGAGTTTATATATGGTGGGCAAACAACAAATACGACCGGTTGGTCAAAGAATTCCGCAATCAAATTTTAAAGTAAATTTTTCAACTCACACCCAAAAGAAGGAGTCCCCTTGGATACGCTCAAAACTGTATCAGAAAGCTCATTAGGGCAGGCAAACCTCTCCTCCATTATTATCTTCTTTGCATTTGTCACTCTAACACTAGCCATCACCTACTGGGCAGCTAAAAAGACAAAAACCGCTTCTGAATTTTATGCTGCTGATCGAAGTATCAGCGGATTTCAAAACGGTCTTGCACTTGCAGGTGATTATATGAGTGCTGCATCCTTTCTGGGAATTGCCGGAATGGTTGCATTAAACGGCTATGATGGACTTATCTATTCAATCGGGTTCCTGGTTGGTTGGCCGTTGGTTATGTTTCTGATTGCTGAACCTCTTCGCAATCTCGGTAAATTTACTTTTGCAGATGTGGTGGCATTTCGCCTTCAGCAAAAACCCGTTAGAATTGCTTCATCAATCGGTTCACTGATGACAATCGTGTTTTATCTTATAGCTCAAATGGTCGGCGCTGGTTCATTGATACATATACTCTTTGGAATGTCATATGAACTCGCAGTACTGATCGTTGGAATTGCCATGATGTCGTATGTCCTTTTTGGAGGAATGCTGGCAACTACTTGGGTACAAATTATTAAAGCTATTTTGCTTATTTCCGGTGCTACACTTCTGGTTATACTGACACTTGCAAACTTCGGCTTTAATCCCATTGAGTTGTTTAATAAAGCTGCCGCTACGTATGGAGACGGTGTGCTAGCTCCTGGAAAATTTGTTACAAATCCCTGGGATGCTATTTCACTCGGGCTGGCACTTATCTTTGGTACAGCTGGTCTGCCGCATATCCTTATGAGGTTCTTCACTGTTCCGGATGCAAAGCAAGCCCGGAAATCAGTCTTCGTTGCCACTGGCTTTATTGGATACTTCTACATTCTCACCTTCATTATTGGGTTTGGAGCAATGGTACTCGTTGGTCAGGATGCTATCCGTGTGATCGACAAAGGCGGTAATATGGCGGCTATGTTACTTTCCGAATCGGTTGGTGGTCAGATCTTTTATGGATTTATAGCAGCAGTTGCGTTTGCAACAATTCTTGCCGTCGTGGCAGGACTCACCCTTTCAGGCGCATCTACGTTGTCACATGATCTTTATGTCAGTGTAATCAAAAAGGGACGCTCTGATGAAGCAGGCGAAGTAAAGGTTGCCCGGATATCCACCGTACTGATCGGAACAATTGCAATTATCCTTGGACTAATCTTCAAGGGTCAAAATGTGGCATTTACAGTTGGATTGGCTTTTGCAATCGCCGCCAGTGCAAACTTTCCTTCCTTGGTATTGTCGATTTTTTGGAAGCGGTTTTCCACCCCAGGGGCAGTAGCTTCGATCGTAACGGGAGCTAGTGTTGCAATCGTATTGATTATTCTGAGCCCAACTGTTTGGGTGGATATAATTGGGAACGCCTCACCAGTTTTCCCTCTTAAAAACCCAGCGCTCTTTTCAATGCTTGCTGCATTTATAGCAGGTTATGTGGTTTCCCTTATCAAGCCGGAGCCTGAAGCTCAAAAGAAATTCGAGGATGAAAAGCTAAGAACCTATCTTGGTATAGGCGCCGAGTAACTCTAATTATTTCTAATAAACCCCAACAAGAATATTCCTGTTGGGGTTTTTCTTTATCTATCAGGCTACTTTAAAACACAAAAGCCGTCTTTGATGACGGCTTTCAATCTTTGTGGGCGCTCAGGGATTTGAACCCCGGACCCTCCCGATCGTATCGGGATGCTCTGAACCAGAAGTTGCCAATAGCGATTGTGTTATTTACGAAAAAAGCCGTTATCGCTAACGGCTATATCCTTTGTGGGCGCTCAGGGATTTGAACCCCGGACCCCCTGCTTGTAAGGCAGGTGCTCTAAACCAGCTGAGCTAAGCGCCCGTATATAAAAGGCAGAGCGAGCGACGGGGATCGAACCCGCGACATTCAGCTTGGGAAGCTGACACTCTACCATCTGAGTTACGCTCGCATACGCGATTATTTCAGAACTTATAGACTGTAAAAATAGTCAATTTTTTTAAAATGCAAAACTATTTAAATGCATTTTCCACTATTTTTTGCTGCTGCATCGCGAATAGCCGTGCACTGCCAACCGCCGGACTCGCACTCGCTTCTCTGCCATCATACCTCAATGAAACATCCCCAAGTAAGTCTTTTAGCCTGTGACGCAGGAAAAACCAGGCGCCCATATTTTCAGGTTCTTCCTGAACCCATACCACTTCCTGGAGCTTCGGATACGATGTAAAAATATCAGCAAGGACATTTGCAGCAAACGGATAATACTGCTCAACACGTACAATCGCACTGTTTGATCCTGCAGGTCTCGCCTTTACCAACTCGTAATAAATTTTTCCACTTGTCAGCACAACGCGTGTTATGGCATTTTTATCAGTAATACTATGATCATCAATAAATTCTCTGAATCCGCCTTGAGTAAACTCGCTGCGGAGAGATTTTGCTTCTGGTAAACGGAGAAGACTTTTCGGTGTCATGATAACTAAGGGACGTAACACATTCTTCTTCATTTGTCTTCTTAGTAAATGAAAATGCTGTGCTGGTGTTGTTGGCTGACACACTTCCAGACTATTTTGGGCGGAAAGGATTAAGAATCTTTCCAGTCTTGCGCTGCTGTGTTCTGGTCCTTGCCCCTCTTGCCCATGTGGTAACATCATAACCAGATTATTCGGTGTCTGCCACTTTTCATTTGAAGCTACAATAAAATTATCAATAATGATCTGCGCACCGTTGGCAAAATCACCAAACTGCGCTTCCCAAAGTACCAATGCCAGTGGGTCTGCTACACTATAGCCATATTCAAAACCAAGCACCGCTGCCTCAGAAAGAAAACTATCATAGGCTTCCAACCGGGCCTGTTCCTTACTCATGGCATTCAGCGGATAGTACTCCTTTCCACTGTACACATCCGTAAGTGCAAGATGCCTTTGGCTGAAAGTACCCCTTACGCTGTCCTGTCCGCTCAGACGAACTGGTGTACCATCCAGCAGCAAGCTGCCAAAAGCAACTGTTTCAGCAAGGGCCCAGTCGGCTCCCGCCCCTTCAACTGTTATCAGTTCGCGACGTTTCTCCAAAAACTTCTTCAGCTTGGGGTGGACCTGAATGTCCGGAGGAACCGTTGTAATTGTGGTTACAATTTTTTCCAGCGATTCATCACTAATCGCAGTCCCCACCATTCCCTTTGATTCATTCTCAAGCGCGTAAACAGCTCTGGGTACATCAACCTTATATTCTGCTGAAGATTTTGATACCTTTTCGTGTGCCTGATTCAGCTTGTTCAGAAACTCTGATTTCATCGATGCATACTGATCCTGAGTGATCACTTTTTCCCCAATAAGCTTTTCAGCGTAGATTGTCAGTACCGAAGGATGTTTCTTGATCAGATCATATAAAATTGGTTGCGTAAACCCAGGTTCATCCCCCTCATTGTGTCCATGCCTGCGATATCCAAACAGATCAATCACGATATCTTTCTTAAACTTTCTGCGGTAGTCAAAAGCAATTTTTGTCACCCACATTGCGGCTTCCGGATCATCGCCGTTGACATGAAAGATAGGTGCCTGTACCATCTTTGCAACGTCAGTCGCGTATACCGAGGAACGCGCTTCCTCAGGGGTGGTCGTAAACCCAATCTGATTATTCACAATAATATGAATCGATCCACCGGTTCGGTATCCGTTTAATTGGGATAAATTCAACGTTTCAGCAACAACTCCCTGACCTGCAAACGCTGCATCACCATGCAGCAGAATTGGCAGTATTGAGCGATCCCTTTCATCGCCGGTCCGGGTTTGCTTAGCCCTTACAATACCCTCCACAACAGGATTCACCCACTCCAGATGACTGGGGTTTGGGGAAATAGTAACACCAATCTCCCTGCGGAATCGGTTCTTAAACCTGCCATAAGCACCTAAATGGTATTTCACATCACCACTACCGGCGAATGAATTCGGATCCTTGATATCTTCAAATTCTGAAAATATCGATTCAAAAGATTTTCCTACGATATTCGACAGCACATTCAATCTGCCCCGGTGTGCCATACCTATAACTGCTTCAGGAACTCCATTATCCGCAGCCACAGAAAGGAGATAATCAAGCAGCGGAATAAGGGTCTCCGATCCCTCAATGGAAAATCGTTTATGTCCAATAAATTTGTGATGAATAAAATGTTCAAGCTCTTCAGCCTCTAGGAGCCTTTTAAGGATATTTTTCTTAAAATCATGATCGTACGTTGGGTGGTTTTGACTGGGTTCAATCGCATTCTGTATCCATTCTTTTTCAACCGGACTCTGGATATGCATGTATTCCACACCAATTTTATCGCAGTACGTACGATTCAGCATCTTTAAAATTTCGCGGAGTGTCGCAGATTTCACACCACCAAAGTCATGGGTAAGGAACTGCCTGTCAAGGTCCCAAATGGTCAGGTTATAGAATTGTGGATCAAGTTCAGGATGATACTGGGAGTTACGCCCCAATGGATCAAGCTGCGCCAGCAAGTGCCCACGCACTCTGTACATATTGATCATTTGACGTACCCGTCCCTGCTTCATAATCTCTTCGGCATTCGGAATTGTATCCAGACCCTGTGTTGATACATCATTCTGCCATGTCAGTGCTTTATACGGAATTTTCAGATCCTGAAAAACTTCATCATAAAATCCATCTTTACCGGTTAAAAGCTCGTGCACTTCTTTCAAGAAGAGACCGGACTCTGCCCCCTGTATGATTCTGTGATCATAGGTACTCGTAACAGAAACTACTTTACTGATACCCAAACTTGAAATCATTGATGGCGCCATTGCCTGATATTCTGCGGGAAACTGAATGGCACCTGTGGCGATTATTACACCCTGCCCCAGCATCAATCTCGGGACCGAAGAGAATGTACCGATTGTACCAGGATTGGTCAGGGTTATTGTTGTACCCTGAAACTCAGCAGGATCAATAGCTCCTTTTCTTGAACGCTTGACCAAATCTTCATACGCCTGCCAGTACTGGCTGAAGGTCATGTTCTGAACTCCCTTGATATTAGGAACCAATAAAGACCTTGTCCCGTCCTTACGTACTACATCAATTGCCACACCCAGGTTTGTACTCCCCCTCTGAATGACATACGGCTTCCCATCAACTTCGGTGTAGGCGTTGTTCACCGCGGGATGATGCTTACAAGCCTTGATTAACGCCCACCCGATAAGGTGAGTGAAGGATATCTTGCCAGCGCCTGACCGTTCAAGATGGCTGTTGATCAGTACCCGGTTCTCTTCAAGCAGCTTAACCGGAATGATTCTTTGAGACGTTGCCACAGGAATCGTGAGGCTGCTCTCCATATTATCCAGAATCCTGGCGGCACTGCCCGCGATCAGTTTTGTCTCATCTCCTTCAGCTGGTGATGGCATTGGCATCGCCTTTTTGGGCACAGACGAAATCTGCACGGCACCACCACTGAAATATTTCCGCCATGCCTCGGGCAGGGCCTCGGGATTCTCGCGGTAATCTTGCATAAGGGATTCAATGTACCAGCTGTTGGCACCAAACTGATCAGAAACTATGGGTTGTTCTTTATCGGACATACTTCTATCAAAATTGTGGAATAAACCTGTACGGTAAGAAACGAAAAAATACCTCTGATTGTTTCAAATAAGGTAAAACAATCACAATATTATATTCATAAGTATCACACACACATTAGAAAGCGAAAATTAACAAAATAAGCCTGAAACAAAAAATATGCCCTTGAACCACAATAACCGGAAAGATATGCCGCTCATCCAGAATATGCGCAGAAACTACACAAAACAGGAGCTCATTGAGTCAACATTGCCGGATCACCCTTTCGATTTGTTTGACTCATGGTTTCACGATGCTGTGAAATATGAAACTGTTGAACCGAATGCTATGGTGCTTGCAACAGCTTCAAAAAGCGGGATCCCGTCAGCAAGGGTTGTGTTGCTCAAAGAATATGACAAAAACGGGTTTGTCTTCTTTACTAATTATTTATCAAAAAAGGGGAAAGAAATGGAAGCGAACCCATTTGCAGCGCTCGTCTTTCATTGGAATACACTCGAACGTCAGGTGAGGATAACCGGTAGAATTACGAAAGTCTCCAGAGAAGAGACGGAGTCTTATTTCCGTTCTCGCCCCCGTGAATCACAGATAAGTGCCCTTATCTCACCTCAAAGTAATCCTTTGGAAACGAAAGACACTCTGAAACAGGAAGCTAAGGCTGTTGAAGAACAGTATACAGGAAAAGATATTCCCGTTCCGGAAAACTGGGGAGGATACCGTGTGGAACCTGACTCAATTGAGTTCTGGCAGGGAGGTCCCTACCGCCTGCATGACCGTATCCTGTATCAATTCAAGCCATCAGGATGGGGCAAAACCAGACTGGCACCCTGACTTCTGCCACATCAGACCGATAACCTTGCACTTTTTTGCCTTTCAGAGAGAAAAGACCGAACCCCTACTGATATAAGAATAATGATCCCTCCCATTATAGCATAAGGTGCCGGTGCTTCTCCATACCAGAACAACACCCACACCGGATTTAGAACAGGTTCTATCATGGCAATCAGAGATGCTTCTATCGCCTGAACTTTCGTCAGTCCATAGCTAAAAACAATATAGGGAATCCCAATCTGAAATATCCCCAGGAATGTAACCATCCCAATGTCGCTGATCGCTGCTTCAGCAGGGATACCACTGATCGAAAGTCCTATTGCAGCAGCAAAAATGTTCCCGTAAAAAATAGACGAAGGCTGCATCTCAACCGGTATCTTCTTTAAGCCAAGGAAAAACCCTGCAAGAATGACACCAGTTACTAATGCAATAATGTTCCCTTCAAAATGCCCGGGTGATAGTTCCCCGATAAAAAACAGGAGCATCCCTCCGAAGGTAATAAGTATCGCATAAAGATTGATCTTTTCAAATTTCACTTTCAATAGCAGGGGTTCAAAGATTAGCACATATATAGGCGCCGTATACTGAAGGAAAATCGCATTGGCGGCAGTGGTCTTTTTAGTCGCAAGTACAAACAGGATCATCACCCCAGAGTACAACAAGGCATTCAGCAATGATGCGCCGCTGAATTTCAATGACTTGGTCCTGTATACCGACAGAATCACCAGCGCAGCAATGAAACTTCTGATCCCGCCAAGCTGAAAAGCATCCCAGCTGATCAGTTTAATAAATATTCCCCCCGTGCTCCATAGCGCAGCGGCTATGAACACAGCGAGCAAACCTTTTTTGTGATCCGTCATTATGGAATCTGTAATTTATTTTAAAACCGTGTACAATTTCGCATAAAGACAGTAGTCCGCCAAACGAGTTTATCGTGTAGTAACGCTTTTATCGCTTCAGTCGCAATCAATTCTCTCCACATCAAGTCACCTGTAAGTTGTCAATTGGCAGATACCAGCACTGATGAATAATCCCTCACAAAATTCAGAAAGAGCTTCATGCCTCTTGCTAAGTTCTCAAGATTTTCCGATTATAGATTTCGTTTCAAAGCATTTTTTTTGGTTTGCTTTCCAGAAGATTGCAGATAATACATCATCCACTTTTGTCGTGTGTTTTAGCTATTTGTCATGACTGCAAAAAATCGTTTCAATGATGGAAAATGAACAGATAAGGAAGATCACCAGGCTTAAATATTACAGCATGGCTGTGATATTCGTGATCAT
Organism: Bacteroidota bacterium; assembly: GCA_023406915.1. GTDB lineage: Bacteria > Bacteroidota > Ignavibacteria > Ignavibacteriales > Ignavibacteriaceae > JAEXTR01. Next base: position 16,085 of record JAEXTR010000396.1, on the reverse strand, counting down.
CGTAGTCTCGCTTTCCTGGAACCTGATTATGATTGAAAATTCAATCATCGAGGCAGCGGCAATCGATGCAAAGGTCAATTACAACAAAGACCTTCTCTATCGTAGGTGGAACTCATCACACGGTGGTGTTTATGTCCCAATCAGCGATTTGGCAGTTCCAAACCCCTATCTTTCTCACCTTCCCTTTCGGGACCTCGTGATTAATGATACGCTCACTCTGACGCTGATTAATCCGGCTCTCATGACGAGAAAGATTTATGAACTTGCTGCCGGCGAAGGACTTGTCAGTAGCAGAATCATCAGTGATAAACCCTTAAATCCTCTGAACAAAGCTGACTCAATTGAACTGATTGCACTCTCTCAACTTGGGAATGGGGATTCCGTCTTCAAGATTCAGTATGAAGTGGGTAACACAGACTATACGAAATTTGTATTCCCCTTCATTACGGAAGAGCCCTGCTTAAAATGCCATGCTCATCAGGGCTATAGGGTCGGTGACATCAGGGGGGCGATTTCGTTTACACTTCCTATGACCAAATACCAGGATGCCCACTCACCTGAAAAAGCGGGAATAATCATCGCTCATACTATCTTCTTATTGATTGGCTTCGCCTTTATTCATTACTCTTATCGCAGAATCTCGTTCTCATTACTTTCAAAAGCAAAGCTTACGGAGGAGTTGGAAGAATTCAACAACATCCTTCAACAAACTCAGGTTCTTGCTAATCTTGGACATTTTAAGTACTGGCTGAACACAAAAAAGTGGGTAAGTTCTGAAATTTTTGATACAATCTTCGGAATTTCCAACGAAAATGAGAAAAACTTAGAAACCTGGCTCAAATGCATTCATCCAGCAGATAGAGATGCTGTAATGGGTACTATTTCATCTGGCAGACAACAGAGAAAGGAAACTCTTGAAGTTGAATACAGGATTCTTCATTACAAAACGAAACAAGAACGTTGGGTAAGAGTCTTCGCCAGATATAATTATAGTGATAACCCTGATTCTGAATTCCTTCTTGGGACTGTGCAGGATATTACTGAGACTAAACTTGCAGAACGCAGACTTATTGAAAGCGAAACACGTTGGCGTTTTGCAATTGACGGCAGTAATTTAGGTTTGTGGGATTGGGATATCACAAATGGCAAGGTGTATTACTCTGATCGATGGAAAACCATGCTGGGATACGCCTCGGATGAAGTTGGTACTTCTGTGGATGAGTGGTCAAAGCGTATTCACCCTGATGATATGGAAGTGACAATGCAGAGGGTAAAAATGCACCTCGCTGGTGAAACACCATCTCTGAATTATGAACACCGTGTACTTTGTAAGGATGGCTCTTTCAGATGGATTCTCGACAAGGGCATGGTAGTAGAGCGAGATTCAAACGGCAAAGCAAAAAGAATGATCGGAACCCACACTGATATCCACGAGCTCAAAATGCTTGAGTTTAAGCTCTCCCGTAATCAGGACCTTTTTGTACAGGGACCAACCGTAGTCTGGCTGATTAATTATTCTGAAGGTCTGCCGGTATTGCACACCACACCAAACGTGAATGAACAACTGGGTTATGCATCCGAAGTTTTACTGAACAGCAACATCAGCTATTTGTCGCTCATACACTGGGAAGATCGGGCGCATTATTTGGAGGATGTAAACGGGTACTGTAACAGTAGCTCTGCATCTTTCTCCCACGAGTATCGCTTGCAACATGCTAACGGGCATTATGTCTGGATTAATGATTTCACTGCCATCATACGGGATGAGAAGGGAACCGTGTATCAACTCCGAGCTTATCTGAATGATATTTCTGAAAGGAAAACCACCTTTGCAACACTTTCATCAGCATTGGATGGTAACACTTCATTCTCAGCGGGTGAAGATGGATGGGAATATTGGTTAACCCCTGAGAAGACCTTTAGGTACATCTCACCATCTGCAGGAAAAATTTTAGGTGTTTCCCTTGAGGAACTGAAAAAGAATCCCGAACTCATGATGGAAAAAATCCACCCGCAAGACCGGGAAATTATGATCGAGCATCACTTAGGCGTTATTATGTCTCAATCGCTTGATCAGCATGAAATAGAATTCAGGATACTTAAACAGGATGGTTCCATACGATGGATATCCCATCATTGTGTACCCGTGTATCTTGAAGATGGTTCTTATAGTGGCAGACGTGGTATAAACCGGGATGTAACCGACAGGAAAGTAGCTGAGTTAAAGGTACTTGCAGCACTGAAAGAAAAAGAGACGCTCTTTAAGGAAGTCCATCACAGGGTAAAGAATAATTTCCAGCTCATTCTTAGTCTCCTTTCACTTCATAAAAATAATACAGACTCTGACGTTGAGGCTGATGTCCTGCAGGATGTATATTCCCGTATCTATGCAATGGCTTTAATCCATGATCTTATGCACAGACCTTCGCAATCCGGGATCAAGAACTACCTGAACGAACTGATATCCTATCTGAAGAGATCATATATTCAGGTTCCTGATCAAATTAAAGTTGAAACGAGCTTTGATGATGTGGAAATAGGTATCGACTCCATGATCGCAGTAGGGCTGATTATTAACGAGCTTTTCTCCAACAGTACGAAGTATGCCTTCATCGATGGAGTTTCAGGCAGCATCCTCATCTCCTTTACCGTAAACAACGGACACTACTCGCTCAATTATCAGGATACTGGCAGCGGATTTGTTTTTCCTGTCACTGATGATCTTCTCACTTCGTCCCTTGGCGTTAAACTTATCAATATCTTTACTGCTCAGCTTCGTGGTACTATCGTGAATAACCCAACATCACAAGGTATGAGTATTACAATCGCTTTTTCGGGAAAGCTATGAATCAAACACCCATTACATCAACACAGGCAAAGATACTTGTTGTTGATGACGAACTTCTTATTGCAACTGACATCATGCACATTGCAAAGCATGCCGGCTATCAATCAGTGAGTATTGCTGGCTCGGTAGATGATGCTATTCAAAAAAGTACTGATCTTCGTCCTGACCTGGTGATTATGGACATCATGCTGAAGGACCGTATAGATGGTATCGAAACTGCAGAAATCATCAAGAATAAGGTAGACCCCGCCTTCATATTTATTTCAGCATATTCTGATTATTCATCGCTCGAGCGTACCAAGGTTGTGGCTCCTTACGCGTTCCTTATTAAGCCGTTTGTCAAAGCTCAGCTGATATTTGCTATTGAAACCGCCTTGCATAAGCATTATCTGGAAACCCGCCTTCGCGAAAGTGAATCTCGTTTCAAGGTTCTTTTTGACGGGATCAATGATGCAGCATTCGTACACCCTATCAGCCCGGATGGGGCTGTCGGAAAGTTTATTGAAGTCAACAGCTTTGCTTCTGAATTGCTAGGGTTTACCAAAGAAGAGTTTCTTCAACTTTCCCCGATTGAGCTCAATCCTGTTGAAAATTTTGCCAGGGTGAAGGAGATTAGTCGTTTCCTGGTGGATAACCGGAAGATGATCTTTCAGTCTTCGCTGCTGCACAAGGATCGAACCCTTGTGTATTGTGAATTCAGCAGTCAATTGCTGATGATTGATGGTACCAGCCATGTACTCAGTATCGTAAGGGATATCTCCGAACGAAAGCAAATGATCGATATGCTGCAAAAGGAAAAAAACCTCCTTCGTACCATTATAGATAATTTGCCTAATACAATCTATATGAAAGATACGAAACTAAGGAAGCTGATCAGTAACCCTGCTGATTTAAAAGTCATCGGAAAAACTGCTGATGAAGTCCTGGGGAAAACAGACTTTGATGTCTTCCCGTATGAAATGGCAAAAGACATGTTTGACCTTGATAACAGTGTGATAAAATCAGGGAAACCTATTATCAATCGTGAATCAAGTTTTGTTTCAGATGATGGGCGCGTGCATCAGCTGCTTATTTCGAAGATTCCTCTCAGGGATAATGATGGCGTAATCCAGGGACTTGTTGGTATTGGCCAGGATATCTCCGACCGAAAACTGATTGAAAAAAAGATCAGAATGCAGGAGGAAAAGCTCAAACTTATTATTGATCTCCTTCCTGTGGGTGTAATACTCACAGATAAGAAAGGTTTTATTCTTGAATGTAACGCCAGTATCGAAAAACTGCTGAATATTGCACCACAAAAAACACTGCAACTGAATATCAAGACTGTCTGTAACGCATTCTTTGACGAAGACTATAAACTTATTCAACCCGATCAGAACCCGGGCATCATTGCACTTGAAAAACAGCGCCCATTGCGTAATGTGATAGTCGGACATAAACGTGATGATGGTCAGATCACGTGGTTAAGCATGCACGCTATTCCACTCCCCATTGAGAACTACGGAGTTGCGATCACATTCAATGACATTACTGCATTGAAGATTACTGAAGAGGAATCACGAAAACTTAACAGCAGACTTGTACTTAATACTCAGATGCTTGAATCACGACAGCAGCAACTCAACGAGACAATCAAGCGATTACAGGATTCTGAGGCGGAGTTACGACAGATTAACCTGGAAAAAGACAGATTCTACAGCATCATAGCCCACGATCTTCGTTCTCCCTTCAACGGATTACTTGGATTATCAGATATTCTTTCGCAGGAATCAGATACTCTTTCGACCGAAGAGATCCGTCAAATGGCATCAGCGCTGAACTCAATATCTGTATCTGCATATCGCCTGCTCGAGAACCTGCTCGCATGGTCAAGACTGCATACGAAAACAATTTCGTTCACCCCGAAAACAGTTCAGATGAATGCACTTATTCAGGATGCCCTGGAGATTAGTCTTGCAAGTATCTCACAGAAGGGGATCACACTCAAACAAACCCTTCACAAGCATGATGAAGTATTCTGTGATGAGAATATGATAGCCACGGTGATAAGAAACATTCTTTCAAACGCCATTAAATTCACACCGCAAAACGGTCAGATACTCATCTCATCTATGGCAGCAGACCGCTACCTGACAATCTCTATCCAGGATTCAGGTATCGGTATCCCGGAAGATAAAATCAGTGATCTCTTTAAAATTGATAAGCAATTTGTGCGTGAAGGGACGCACAAGGAAAAAGGCTCTGGCCTGGGTCTGCTTCTCTGTAAAGAGTTTGTTGAGAAAAATAATGGTGAACTCCAGATTTGGAGTACACAAAATGCTGGCACCAAGGTGAGTATCAGTATCCCGCGCAAGAAGCAGTGAACCACGATCTGTAAACTGATAACAGATGTGATCTTCCGTCACATCTGAAATTTTTTTTGGAAACTATTATTGACTTTTTAGTTTCCATGTTGTAATTTGGAAACTAAAAATACGGATTTAGTTTCTATGAGCACCGACCCAAGAGCCCGGATACTGGAGTTTGCCTTTAAGGAGTTTACTCAGCACGGGTTTTATAAGTATTCCATGGATGAACTTGCCAGTAATCTAAAAATGAGCAAGAAAACCATTTACTCCTTCTTCCCCACCAAAGAAGACCTGATCCGGGAAGCAGTCCACTCTTTCTTTGAAATGAATGCAGCCATTATAAAAAGCTATCTTGAACAGGATAGCAGTGCTGTTTCTAAGTTTATTGCGGTCATCAGTCACTTCTCTAAAGTTATGCAAACCTTTTCCAATAAATGGGTACATGACTTACAGGTGCTAACCCCTGAATTGTGGTCAGATATTGAAAAACGCAGACGTTTAATTATATCAAATGTAATTGCAGTTCTGTGGAAACAGGGCATCGAGGAAGGTACCTTTAAACCCTATCCGATGGAAATTGTACTTCAAGTGTACCTGTCAGCACTGAATGCTGTTGTTAACCCAGGATTTATTTCCACGCTTCCATACTCAATTAATGAAGCATTTCAAATCGTAACAGAAATACTTACAAACGGATTTGCTACCGAAAAGGGTAACAAACAGATTAAAAAATTTATTAAAGGAAATAATGTATGAAACAGCTGATCATACTCCTGATGGCTGCAATGATGCTGCTAACTGTTGGATGTGGTGACGACTCTGCTGACAATACTATCGAAGCTACAGGTACTATTGAGGCGGTTGAGGTTGTACTCAGTGCAAAAACTGGAGGCGAGGTAAAAGCCATCTTCATTCATGAGGGGAAGCTCGTCAATGCAGGCGATACACTGGCATTGATCGACACTGAGACACTCTCTATCCAAATGGAACAGGCAGAAGCAAATTGTGACCTTGCCCAGGCACAGTTGGACCTTTTGCAACGGGGAGCACGAAAAGAGGATATCAAACAGGCTGAAAATTCTCTCACACAAGCGGACGCAGCACTCGATCAGGCATTACGCGATAAGGAAAGAACCACTGCACTGTATGCCGCAAATGCGGTGACAAAAAAGCAATTTGATGATATGCAGACACGATATGACATGGCGCTTGCTGCACGAAATACGGCTGCTGAAAACCTTGAGAAAACCAGGCATATTGCCCGTCCTGAAGAAATACGACAGGCACAGGCAAAACTGAAACAGTCGAAGGCATCTGCCGATCTTATCCGAAAAGGACTGAAGGATGCAGTAATTCTCGCCCCCAGGTCTGGGTTTATTGTAAATAAGTTTATTGAGGCTGGTGAATCCGTCAATCCTGGAACAGCACTATTTAAAATCGCAGATCTTTCGCAAATGGAACTGGCTGTCTATGTTTCTGAGACTGAGATGGGCAGGATAAAGCTCGGCTCTGATTGTACGATTAAGGTTGACTCTCACCCCGATAAATCTTTTACGGGTAAGGTTCTCTTCATATCCCCTGAGGCTGAGTTTACTCCTAAAAATATTCAGACAAAAGATGAGCGCACTAAACTTGTCTTCAGGGTAAAAATTGCTATCCCGAACCCGGAATTTCAACTGAAAGCAGGAATGCCTGCAGATGCAATCTTAGCCAGGTTTTAACCAGCATTATTATGATTCACATTGAAGATCTGAAAAAGTCATACAACAGCCTTGTTGCAATTAATAAGGTCAGTCTGGATATCCACCGCGGCGAGATGTTTGGTCTTGTCGGACCTGATGGGGCAGGAAAAACTACGCTCATAAGAGCAGTCTGTGGCCTGCTTCAGCCTGAAGAAGGCACAATTACAGTTGATGGAGTCTCGATTTCAGTCAATAAGAAGGATGTGCAGAAGAAGATCGGCTACCTCTCACAAAGATTCAGTCTGTACGGAGACCTTTCCATTGATGAGAATATTGAATTCTTTGCAGAAATCAACGGTGTTACAGATTATAAAAACAGAAGAGATGAACTTCTGGCATTTACACGTCTGACTCCTTTTAGAAACCGGCTCGCAGATAAACTCTCCGGAGGCATGAAACAAAAACTTGCGCTCGCATGCAGTCTGATTCATAAACCAGGGGTTCTGTTGCTGGATGAACCTACGGTAGGTGTTGACCCCGTTTCAAGGCGTGATTTTTGGAAGATTCTCTCTGACTTACGAAATGATGGTATAACGATCCTTTATTCCACACCATACCTTGATGAGGCTGAGCGATGTTCAAGAATAGCATTGATGCATAAGGGTAGTATCATTGCACTGGAGACACCAGAGGCAGTTCAAAACTCGATTGGATACAAGAGCATTGAGCTTGTGTGCGAAAATGTTAGACTGGCTGGTGACTTGCTGAAAACGCATAATATGTCTCCTCAGTTATTTGGGGACCGTCTGAACCTGCTATCTGATAATCCCGAATCAGATGCTAAAAAAGCTCAGGCAATATTAGGTGCATCAGGTTTGTCTGTCCAAAACATCAGGGTTACCACCCCCTCTCTGGAGAATGTATTTATTCACTTAGTAAGCGAAAGTAGAAATTAATGAAAGTGCGAATCTTTTTTCTGGTGGCATTCGTAATGTTACATAGTTCCGTAGTTGCCCAACAGGTTATAACACTTGAGTATGCGATTGAAACCGGGATCAGAAACAGTAAGATACTTCAGGCAACTGACTCCCGCATTAAAATCTCAAAGGCACGGTACGATGAAATCGTATCGCAGCGATTACCTGTGTTACAACTAGGTGCAGGATTTCAGCACGTAAGTGAAGTACCCCCATTTACTGTCAACCTCCCATTTTCACCTGTACCTGTCACTATCCAGGAATCAATCCAGAATCAGTACCAGCTCAAACTTTCACTGATCCAGCCTGTCTTTACGGGATTCAGACTGATTTCACAGCAGCGTGCAGCCGAACACCTCCTGCGTGCAAATCTGGTTTCTGACCAGAAGGAACTAAACGAAGAAGTTTTCCGTATCGTCTCTGCTTATTTGCAGTTGTATCTGGCAAGGGAACAGTATTCTGTTACAAACGAAATGATGAAATCAGCCTCCGCCCATGCTGAAGATGCCCAGGCACTTTATAAAAATGGTCTTATTACTAAAAATGACCTGCTGAAAATCAAGGTGCAACATTCAAGTGCGGGCATTGCAAATATCGAAGCACAGAACATTTTTCAGAATGCAGCAATGCAGTTTTTAAAAACGATTGGATTGCCTCTCGATACCCGATTCTCCCTTCCAGCTGAGTACACACCAGTTACTGCCATCATCCCAGATTCTGCAGAGGCACTGAATAATGCACTTTCTGAGCGAAGTGAACTTCAGGAACTCCACCAGCGGACACAGGCCGCTGAAAATATGAAAACAGCAGCTCAATCCGGTTGGTACCCTCAGATTCAGCTTCATTCAAGCTTCTACTATAACCGCCCGAATCAACGTATAATGCCCGCTAAGGATCAGTTCGATGAAACATGGGATGTGGGTGTTTCCCTGCAATGGAATCTCTGGGACTGGGGCGGTACTGCTGCGCGGGCCGAACAGGCAACTGAAGAGATAAGAGGATTACAAATTGCATCAAATCAGACCAAAGATGCTATCAGTCTCGAGGTTAATTACAATCTGCTGAACCTGCGCACGGCACAGGAACGGGTTAAACTGGCGGAATTGTTGGTGGAACAGTCAAGCGAAGAATATACCAGCACGAATGCCGCTTTTAAATTCCAGGCAGCAACCAGTACAGAGTTATTGGATAGTGAGAACGCTTATTTCAGGAATCGCTCACTCCTTTTACAGGTTAAGGTGCAACAGGAACTTATAAAACTGGCACTCCTGAAAAGCATTGGGAAACCATTACGGCAGATACTGCAATGAAGGCAATTGAAACAGTGAATCTCACCAAGAGATTTGGCAACTTTGTGTCGGTCGACGACATATCGTTCTCAGTTGACCAGGGTGAGGTATTTGGATTTTTAGGAGCGAATGGCGCGGGAAAATCCACAACCATAAGAATGCTGTGTGGTATCCTTTCCCCTTCTTCAGGGGATGCAATGGTCGGTGGCTACAGCATTATGGAAAACCCGTCTATGGTGAAAAAAAGTATCGGGTATATGTCTCAGCGATTCTCATTGTATAATGACCTCACAGTTGAAGAGAATATCAGCTTCTTTGCTGGTGTGTACGGTATCTCCGGCACAGATTTAAAGGGGCGGAAGGCTCAATTGCTTAAAAATGCTAACCTTGAAGGACTCGAGAAAACCATTACCGGCGATCTTCCAGGTGGTGTGAAACAAAGACTGGCACTGGGCACTGCTGTTATTCACCGCCCACCAATTGTGTTTCTTGATGAACCTACCAGCGGCGTAGACCCTGTTTCAAGAAGGATATTTTGGGACCTTATCAGAGAATTATCAGATAATGGTACTACAGTTTTTGTAACAACCCATTATCTGGAAGAAGCAGAATATTGTTCAAACATCATCTTCCTGAATGCGGGAAGGATAATCGCCGAAGGAAGCCCCGGAAAAATAAAAAGCGATGCTATCAGGGGTCAAATGTATCATATCAACTGTAGTCCGCTGATTCCCGCGCTTCAGGTACTCCCCTCTTTCCCAGGCACCATTGATGTATCAGCGTTTGGTAACAGTGTTCACCTGCTCATCGGATCTGGCGATCACACAAGAGTTTCAGATGAAATTGTCAGGTATCTCACAGCACATACCATCACCGTAAGCGGAATCACTACCGCTATCCCAAGCCTGGAGGATGTGTTTATTCATCTGCTCGAGAAGGAGAACAAGTAATATGCATCTGAAGCGACTCAAGGCAATCGCGAAAAAGGAGACGAAACAACTTCTGAGAGACCGCAAGATGCTCTTTCTACTCCTGTTCTTTCCTGTTTTCCTGCTCTGGTTTTTCGGCTATGCTGTAAACTTTGATGTCAAGGATATCCGGGTAGCAGTGCTGGATAAGGACGGCAGCAGTCTGAGCAGAAATTATTATACTGCTTTATTTGAGTCTGACTATTTTTTACCTGTGGCTTTCTTACAAAGAGATAGCGAAATCCAGAAAATACTGGACTCAAAAACGGCACAGTGTGTCATTGTAATTCCCCACGGGTTTTCCATGCAGTATTACCGGGGAGAAACCACACAAATACAGTACCTGATTGATGGAGTTGATGCAAATACTGCAACAATTATCCAGGGATATATGCAAACAGCCACCTTGAGCTATAACGCCTCCCTTTCATCTATGCAGCACGGAAGCATCCGGATGGCGCCCCCTGTGACCACTGAACCACTTTTTCTCTATAACCCTGATCTGCAAACTACAAAGTTCATGCTCCCCGGATTAATAACCTTTATACTTATTATTTCTTCTACGATCAGTGTTGCACTCACCCTCGTCCGGGAGAAAGAGCGCGGAACAATGGAGCAGATAAATATCTCTCCTGTACGTAGTAGTGAGCTTTTACTGGGGAAACTGGCACCATATCTGGTTATTGCGCTTATCAACACCCTTCTGATTCTTATCATTGGATACCTGGTATTCAATATTGTCGTGAAGGGAAGCCTGCTCATTCTGTTCATTTCAGTGCTGCTGTATCTGTTTACATGTATAATGCTGGGGATTTTTGTCTCAACATTCTCAGATTCTCAGCAAGTAGCATTCACAGTTGCCACATTTGTCTCACTGCTTCCATCCCTGATCCTGTCTGGCTTCATTTTTCAGATTGAAAGTATGCCCCCGGCTGTTCAGTTGCTTACTTACATCACACCAGCAACTTACTTCAATGTTATTCTCAGGGCAATTATTCTCAGAGGTGTCGGCATTGAGGCGTATTGGTCTGAGTTGGTGTCATTGCTCATTTTTGGTACACTCCTGCTCGGCTTATCTCTTCTCGTACAGTACAAAAAAGACAAGAATTTATAGGTACAGCAGTGAAAACTATTCTACATATTATCAGAAAAGAGTTTCTTCAGTTGAGCCGGGACCCGAAGATGTTCGGAATTATTTTGATTGCACCCATCATTCAGCTGATCTTTTTGGGTTATGCTGCAACATTGGATGTCAATGTGGTGAAAACCACTATCCTGGATATGGATAAAACTACGGCAAGCAGAAAATTGAATGAAGACTTTGTTGCATCCGGGTTTTTCCGTATGCAACCGTATGCAGAGAGCTATGTCGAATTACAGGCATCGATCGACCAGGGTAAATCCCTGGCTGGAATCGTGATACCAAATGGCTTTGAGAAGGATGTACATTCCGGTCAGCCAGCGAAGATACAGGTAATCCTTAATGGTTCTGATGGAAATACTTCAGCCATTGCTGCACGATATATTGCCACTATAATTGCAGACCATGCTTCTGTTATCAGTGCAGAACGCCTTGCTAGCATAGGGGGGAAACTGACCAAAGCCGGAAGGATCGAGGCTCAGCCCCGAATTTGGTATAATCCAGATGTCTCATCCCGTTATTTCATGGTACCCGCCATTGTCGGGCTCTTAGTGACCCTGGTAACCCTGCTTCTTACATCGCTTGCTATCGTAAAGGAAAAAGAAATCGGAACAATGGAACAACTGATAGTCACGCCAGTTCGCCCTGCTGAACTCATTGTCGGAAAACTATTTCCCTTTCTACTGCTGGCATTTGTATCGGTTACGCTTGTACTGGTGGCTATGAGCGTCATTTTCTCTATTGAGGTACGGGGTAGCACCTCGTTCCTGTTCTTCGCATCATTCTGTTACAGTTTATCGGCGCTCGGGATTGGTCTGTTCATTTCCACCATATCGCGCACCCAGCAGCAGGCAATGATGATTACGGTGTTTGCCGTGATGATGCCAATGGTTTATCTTTCTGGATTTGCATTCCCAATCGAAAATATGCCCGAAATCATTCGTCATATCAGCACACTGATCCCCCTGAAGTACTATATCACCATAATCCGGGGGGTAATCCTGAAGGGACTCGGATTTGCTGACCTGTGGGCTGAGGTAGGAATTCTATTTGGTATGAGTGCGCTTATTTTGGTTCTGAGTGCTCTCAGATTCAGAAAAAACCTTGATTAAAAAAAATTTGGGGCTTGTAATCGCTATTTTTTGCTGATTTTTGACCATAATGCGTATTTTTTTGCCAAGAAATGCTTCTTGTCACTAAAAAATATCTTTACTTTATCAGAAAAAATCGTTTATTTTAGATTGTAAACCATAAAAATTTAGGAAAAATATGGCAATAGATCAAAAAGCAGCCGAAATCGCTCAGATTTCATGCAGACTGACAAAAGCATGCCTCACGAAAGAGGAAGTGTTTTCATCCAGATTCAATTTAACCGCCGGTGAGTTCAAAATGCTCAAACTGTTCAGCAACGATGATGTGCTTCCTGTGAAGTACCTGATCGAAGAACTGAACCTGACACCGGGTAGAATTACTCACCTGCTGACCAGCCTTGAAAGGAAAAAGCTGGTTACCAGAAAGCGTCATAAGGAAGATAAACGCGTCGCTTTAGTGGGTCTCACTGCAAAAAGTCGTCAGTTTGTCTCAATGCTGCTCGAAGAGCATGTTGCTCTGCATCAGGAAATCATGAATCAGATGTCCCCAAAACAGATTGATTCTGTTATGACGGCACTCGAACTCTTCCTGAAAGCAATGAACAACTGGACAGACAGGCTCAAAGCAACCACAAACCCTAAGAAGCACCGTTAACCAGTTTCCGGGCTATTTCTTTAGTACAATGATCATGGCATCTGCCTGATCACTGTTATCCAGCGGATGTGGAGGAATAGCGGCATTGCCGAAAAAATGCCATTCTGAAAAAGCTTTCGACAATCTGATAAGTGTATCCATCTCCTGTTTCAGGTACCAACGGTGGGTGTGCTTTGATTTTGCCGAAAGCTTTTTCTTTCCCGGCTCAGTCATAGAAATCTCTGTGGTAACCATCCAGTATTGACCTATCGGATCATATTCATCTTCCGGTAACCCAAACAACACTTCTACCTCTGTTTCCCCATCATATTCCGTCCATCGGTTTGGCTCTTCATCTGGCATAAAATAACGGGGATGAGTACCTTCAATCACATAGATTCCGCCTTTTGTAAGGGACTCTGACACATTCTGTAAATGAAGCAGCATTCCCTCATTGGTAATGATATGGGATATGGACTCCATTGGGTTCACCACCAGGCTCACCCGCTCGGGTAACCTGTATTCAACCATATCTGCTACAAGATAGGTAATAGCTACGCCTTCCACGGCATCCTTCTGCTTTGCGTAGGTAATCATATCCTCTGAGAGATCAAGTGCGAATGTTTTCCAGCCTCTTTTGGCAAAGACTCTTGCATGATTTGCCGGACCGCAGGCAAGCTCTAAGAACTTTTTCCCCTTCGCTGAACCGAAAGTCTGCAGACACCAGAGAAGAAAGTCACTTTCTTCTTCAAAATCACGGGTTGAAAACGCTATATCATAGGCGCGCGCCAGGCGGTAAAACTCTTTGTTACCCATCTTCTTGCTTTATTTTTGTGATGAATTTACCAGAGAAACTTCTGAAATTTTCACAGCATAATCAAACACAGTTTACTCCTTTTTACACACTAAATCAGCATTTTTTCTTTGTTCTAAGTTTCCTGATTTTCCTTCACTATTAGGCAGGGTTTTTTTAAGTTGCATCTTTATGACATTCTTTTTTATGGAGTAGATGTGAACAGAGAGCAGCTTGCTGTTAATACTATACGATTTTTAGCAATTGAAGGTGTTGAAAAAGCCAACTCAGGTCATCCAGGCATGCCCATGGGCTGTGCCCCAATTGCCTACCGGCTTTATACAAAATGGATGAAACATGATCCCATGGACCCACATTGGCTGAACCGCGACCGATTTGTTCTTTCAGCCGGTCATGGCAGTATGCTCCTCTATTCTACCCTGCATCTTTGCGGATACCGGATCGCGATGGATGATCTGAAATCTTTCCGCCAGTGGGGTAGTATTACCCCCGGTCACCCCGAAGCAAAAGAGACACCAGGCGTTGAAACTACTACCGGACCATTGGGACAAGGGTTTGCAAATGCCATCGGGATGGCAATTGCTAAAGAACACCTTGCATCATTATACAATAAACCCGGCTTCGCAGTTATTGATCATTTCATCTATGGTATCTGCAGTGATGGCGACCTCATGGAAGGCGTCTCCCACGAAGCTGCGTCACTGGCAGGGCATCTGTCACTCGGATCAATCATCTTTTTTTATGATAATAATGGTATCACCATTGACGGTAAAACATCAATAACGTTCACTGACGATACTCAGAAGCGCTTTGAATCATACGGATGGCAGGTACTGAGAGTTAATGATGGCAATAATCTTACTCAGATCGATGAAGCTGTTTCGGCAGCGCAGACTGACCCCCGCCCAACACTGGTCATCACCAATACTCATATTGGATATGGAAGCCCTAATAAACAGGATACTTCATCAAGCCACGGTTCACCGTTGGGTGCAAAAGAGATTCAACTTACAAAGGAGAATCTCGGCTGGCAGTATCAGGATGCGTTCACGATCCCTGATGAAGTGCAGGAAGATATGACCAGACTCAGGGAAAAACTTCAAAATAAACGAAAAGAATGGGATGAACTTTACAAAAACTATCAGACTGCACATGCTGAAGCCGCAGAGGCATTGACTAATTTTCTATCAGGCAAATCAACTGACCAATGGTTGAAGAGTTTACCTGAATATCCTTCCGGTAAAAAAGTTGCAACCCGAAAGGTAACAGGAGAAGTGCTTTCAGCTATTCATCAGTATCTCCCACTGCTTGGAGGTTCGGCTGACCTCGCCGCATCAAATAATACCTATATGAAGGGAGCAGGAGATTTTTCTGTTGAAAACCGTGCAGGAAAAAACATTCATTTTGGTATCCGGGAACATGGGATGGCTTCTATTTTAAATGGTATCGCGCTCTATGCACCGTTTATACCCTTTGGAGCTACATTCCTCGTCTTCAGTGATTACCTGCGCCCTGCAATCCGGCTGGCATCCCTGAGTAAGATTCGTCCTATTTATGTTCTTACCCATGACAGTATCGGACTTGGGGAAGATGGCCCTACCCATCAACCCGTTGAACATCTTACTGCGCTTCGCGCAATTCCTGGTATGACGGTTATTCGTCCCGCCGATGCAAACGAAGCAGTGATCGCCTGGAAGATTGCATGTTCATTGAACAAAGGACCTGTGGCACTGATTATGTCCCGCCAGGACTTGCCTGTGTATGACCGCAAAGAATTTGCGCCTGCCATTGGTATTGAGCAGGGGGCATATGTAATGCTTGAAGCATCTTCTGAGCCAAAGCTTATTCTGCTTGCATCTGGCTCTGAGGTTGAAGTTGCCCTCAAAACCGCAGCCATTTTGGAGTCGAAAGGAATCCCAACACGAACCGTGAACATGGCAAGTATGGAACTTTTCCTGAAGCAAAGCTCAGAGTACCGTGAATCAGTACTCCCGTCGACAGTTAAGAACCGTGTTTCTATTGAGGCAGGTACCAGCATGGGTTGGGAGCGGTTTACCGGCATTGAAGGCATCAATATCAGTATTGAGCGGTTTGGCGCATCAGCTCCTGCCGAAATCTTGTTCGAAAAATATGGTTTTTCACCTGAAGCGATTGCAGAAAAGGCAATCAGGCTTGTAAACAGCTAAGCTGTTTCTCTGTAACGGCAGCATATTTACGAGGGAAAAGTTGAACCAGATACGATATCACCGTGAAGTTGAGCCTGCACAATTGGACTCACTGCTCGAAGCGGGAT
>JAEXTR010000395.1 GCA_023406915.1 Bacteroidota bacterium | reverse complement strand
CGCCAGCTGCTGTTCAACAATCTGCTGTTCAGGCGGGGTCAGTTCTCCGTCAAGGTATGCCGAAAGGTTTTCTAAATCTTTATCAATTTTCATCGCAACTCCGACTCAAATGGCTCTAATATTTTTTTGAGGTGTTCACGGGCACGAAAGAGGCGGGATTTAACGGTGCCGACTTCGGTATTCAGGGTTTCGGCAATCTCCTGATAACTCATACCATCAAAGTCCCGCAATACCAAAGGAATACGGAGTTTTTCCGGCAGCTGTGCCACAGCCTTACGCACAATGTCCTTCACGTCGAAGTGCTCCCGCATATATTCAGGGGCGAACGGGGGCTCATCATCACCACCAAACGGTGAGAAGATACTGCGGAGACGGACCTTGCGAAGATGGTCGCGGCATTTATTGACGGTCACTCTGTATAGCCAGGTAGAGAACTGAGATTCAAACCGGAAGTGCTTCAGCTTTCTGTACACTGAGATGAAGACATCTTGTGCGATATCGTCAATTGCATCGGTATTACCAAGGGTCATATAGATCAGGTTTCTCACCTTCTCCTTATGACGGTTCATCAGCGTTCTGAAAGCGTTCTCGTCTCCCTCAATAAAATCCTTGATCAGGGAGAAATCGTCAGAAAGTTTGAAAATGGTTTGTTGTTGCATCTCTCGTGAATCGTTTCGTTTTTCCATTTGGTTAGACGCCTCACTTTCTTGCGGGTTCCATTCTATGTAAACGGAAGTTTTTGGAGAATGTTCCCGGGTGATAAAGAATAACCGCTGTAATCAGAGAAAACCGGTTTTGTGCCATGAACAAAGTTACGGCATTGTTGGGAAAGGAGTGATTCCGTAATCAGGGATATAGTACACTCATCATGGGAATGTGCCGTTCGAAAAAGAACGGGTAATTCCGGCAAGGGGGGAACGATTTGTGGGAGATGCGGCAGAATATTTCTTTTTATTGGGATTTGTTTACTTGCTTTCAAAATTCATTCTGATTAAATTTTCCTGTTAAAAAAAATGGAGTTCTCCCAATGAAGATTAAACAGTCTGAGAAATATAATGCCGTGATTCTTGAAATCCGCGGTAATGTGCTCGGCGGACCTGAGGCTCAGGAGTTCGGTGACTTGCTACACAAGTTGCTCGAAGAAAACAAGATGAACATTATTGTTGATCTTTCAGATGTAAAGTTTATGAATAGTTCAGGATTAGGTATGATGATCAGTGGTCTTACCACCGTTTCCAAGGCGGGCGGCAAATTCAAACTCGCCGGGGTGGGAGAAAAGATTCAGAGTCTTCTGATTATCACCAAACTGATTACCATTTTTGAAACATACGATACTGTTGACCTGGCGATCGAAAGCCTGGGCAAATAATCTGTACTACACCCGATAGTTTTTTTGAACGAACTCCGAATCTCCTTCGGAGTTTTTTATTGTAAGTGAGATCCAATATGAGTGTAACCGTAATCGTAGGCAGTCAGTGGGGTGACGAAGGCAAAGGCAAGATCGTTGATCTGCTCTCTGAACAGCATGATATCGTGGTACGGTATCAGGGAGGCGCCAATGCAGGTCACACTATTGAGTTTGATGATCAGAAGTTTGTTCTGCACCTGATCCCTTCGGGTATTCTGCGCGAAGGGGTACAGTGCGTAATCGGCAACGGGGTAGTGATTGATCCTGTTGCACTGATTGAGGAGATCGAACTGCTGGAGCAGCATAATATTACGGTACGGGGCAGGCTTTTTATCAGCCACAATGCACACCTGATCATGCCCTATCATAAACTGCTGGATCAGATCAGCGAAAGCGGTAAACAGAAAATCGGAACGACCGGCAGGGGTATAGGTCCTTGCTATATTGATAAATATGCCCGCAAGGGTATCAGGATCGTTGACCTGCTTGACCGCGAACTGCTGGAAAAGAAGATACGGGAGAATCTGGAAGAAAAGAACTTGCTGCTGAAGAAAATCTACGATCTGGCTGAAATGGATGTGGAAGCCATCATCAGGCAATATTGTGAGTTCGATACTTTTATTGATGATCTTGTAAAGGATGTTCCAGCGTTTCTTGCCCAGAGCATTGCATCAGGTAAAAATATCCTTATGGAAGGCGCACAGGGAGCACTGCTGGATGTTGACCACGGCACCTACCCCTATGTAACATCATCCAATCCCACTTCAGGTGGTGCCTGCACGGGTACCGGAGTTCCACCGACCGCAATCAGTAAGGTAACGGGCATTGTGAAAGCGTACACTACCCGCGTAGGTGAGGGTCCCTTCCCTACTGAACTGCTGGACGAAACGGGCGAAAGACTGAGAAAGACTGGAGCTGAATTTGGCGCAACCACAGGCAGACCAAGACGGTGTGGCTGGTATGATGCATTTCTGATGCGGTATTCGCAAATGATTAACGGATTTACTGACGCAGCCATCACAAAACTGGATGTGCTATCAGAGTTCGATGAAATCAGGGTGTGCGTTGGTTACAAGCTCGACGGGAAGATGCTGAAATACTTCCCCACAAATGTATCGCAGTTGTTACGCGTAGAACCCGTCTATGAGACCCTGCCAGGATGGAAAAAAGATATCACGAAATGCAGATCAAAGGAAGAGTTGCCGGTTGAGACGAGGCACTACCTTGAGTTTATCGCGAAGCATTCCAACTTCAGGATCAGCATTGTATCCGTTGGTCCAAAGCGGAGCGAGACCTTCCTTTGGTGAAGGAATAATTACATTTCCATCTCCGGGTAATCTGCCTATTTTTCAGACTGAATCTTTCAGTTCCACGGCACAACTGCATGACTGTGCCCGCATGATATTAGTGTAAGGAATTCCTATGAAACTCTCCGGAGGTCCCTCTTCAGTCCGGCTCAAGATACTTCTGCTTGCCGTTGCTCTGATCATTGGCAGTGCCACCCTGCTTTATACAAACTACCTCATTACCAAACTTCAGGATGAAGAGAAAAAGATCGTCAACCTGATCGCCAAGGCAATTGAATTTGCCGCCGACCCATCCGAGAGCAGTGGGGACATCACCTTCGTCTTTGAGCATATTATCAGACCAAAGGATGTGATCAATTTTCCGCTGATCCTTACGGACAGTAAGGGGAATGTGAACCTGTTTGATTCAACCAGTATCAGAAACATAGAGTTTGAACCCGGGATGAATGATTCTGAGAAGGTTGCTTTCCTGGAAATGAAGAAGGAAGAATTCGCAGCTTTGAACACGCCGTTTGAAATCCGCTATATCGCCGAACTGGATGAGGTTGAAGGGATGGATACCATCATTCTGAACAAACTCTATTATGGCGATTCCCCCCTGATTACCCAACTGAAGTATTATCCTTATTTGCAGCTGATCATTGCAGCCCTGTTTATCCTGGTAGCATACATCAGTTTCAGTCAGATTAAAAAGTCAGAGCAGAGCAATATCTGGGTTGGAATGGCGAAGGAGACCGCACATCAGTATGGGACTCCCCTATCCAGTCTGATGGGATGGCTTGAACTATTAAAAATGAACTATGATAATCCCGATAAGGTACTGGATGCCGCTGAGGAGATTGAGGCTGACATTGAAAAGTTAAGTAAGATTACTAACAGGTTTAGCAAGATTGGGGCGAAGGGTGAGCTGGCGCCAGTGATGGTCTATGCAGAGGTTTCAAAAGTCGTTGAGTATTTCAAACGCAGACTGCCTCAGACCGGAAAGCGGGTTGAACTGCTGGTAGCAGGTACTGAGACTGTGCAATCGATGCTGAATGCTGATTTGTTTGAATGGGTGATTGAAAATCTGATCAAGAATGCGCTGGATGCCATTGATCATGATCATGGCAGGATTGAGATCACCGTGCTCGATCATAAGAAGCGCGTTGAAATTGATGTTAAAGATAACGGCAAAGGGTTTGATATGCGAATGAAGAATGAGATATTCAGACCTGGATACAGTACAAAGCGCCGCGGTTGGGGGCTTGGGTTGAGCCTTTCCAAACGGATCATTGAAGTGTACCACTCAGGTACCATCAGGGTACAGCAATCCCGGATCGGTGAGGGGACAACATTCAGAATTCTGCTGAAAAAGATTCCCGGGGCGTAGTGATTAGCTTAATGACAACATGCGCTCAAGGGGTGCAAGAGCCCTGAGGCGCAGTGACTCTTCTATTTCAATCCTGGGTTCAAGGGACACGAGACTCTTATAAATTTTTTCCAGCGTATTCAGTTTCATATAGGGGCAGTTGTTACAAGAACAGCCTTCCATATTCGGCGCGGTTATAAACTTTTTCTCTGGATTTGCCTTCTGCATCTGGTGGATGATCCCCGGTTCGGTGACTACGATGAAAGTATCGGCATTATCTTC
>JAEXTR010000394.1 GCA_023406915.1 Bacteroidota bacterium | reverse complement strand
GGCTATATGGGCTGCCCTACTACCGTTAATAATGTTGAAACTCTCGCTACCATCCCGCACATTCTGATGAATGGTGGTCTCTGGTATGCCAAACACGGTACCGATAAATCAACCGGTTCAAAACTCTTCTCCGTATCAGGTGATTGCGCCCTTCCGGGTGTCTATGAACTCCCATGGGGTATCACCGTGCAGGAACTCCTTGACAAAGTCGGTGCAAAGCGCACAAAGGCAGTTCAGATCGGTGGTGCATCCGGCATCTGCGTACCAAAAAGTCAGTTCGACCGTAAAATTGCCTACGAGGATATCGCCACTGGCGGCTCCATAATGATATTCAATGAAGATCGTAGCATGATTCACATCCTCAAAAACTTTATGGAGTTCTTTGTTGAGGAATCATGTGGCCAGTGCACACCGTGCCGTATCGGTAATAAACGCCTCCTTGAAGGTATTGAAATGATTGAAAACAATAGTTACACCTTTGCATACATCCGCACCCTGAAGGAATTATGCAAAACGATGCAGCTCTCTTCAAAATGTGGTCTCGGTCAGTCAAGTCCGAACGCATTCCTTTCAATCCTTGAAAACTTCAAAGATGAAATCTTTAATACCAACGGAAACGGAGGGGCAAATGGAAAATAAGAAAACCTTCAGAACACCGGGAAGCCAGCAGGTTCAGAAAATTGAACAACCGGTGAACATTGATGGCATCGGCAGTACAGTCACTGTTGAAATCAATGAGAA
Source organism: Bacteroidota bacterium (assembly GCA_023406915.1). Classification (GTDB taxonomy): domain Bacteria; phylum Bacteroidota; class Ignavibacteria; order Ignavibacteriales; family Ignavibacteriaceae; genus JAEXTR01. The sequence goes on along the minus strand of JAEXTR010000394.1, from coordinate 9,524 downwards.
AAAAGTAACAGTACCTTTTGGTACTACAATTCTTGAAGCTTGCCGCTCGGCACAGATTCATATCCCTACACTCTGTCAGCATGATGACCTTGAAATGGCTGGTCATTGCCGCGTCTGCGTGGTCGAAGTGGAAGGTATGCGTACCCTCCAGGCTTCCTGCGCATTCCCGATTACTGCCCCTATCAAGATTCATACTACAACTGAAAATGTCCGCAAGGCACGCCGCCACATCATTGATCTGCTCCTCAGCGAGCATTACGGTGAATGTTATACCTGCTTTAGAAATAAGAACTGCGAATTGCAGGACCTCTCCAAAGAGTATGGCGTTGATTCATTCGTATTCGGTCATGTTGAAAAACCCCGGTTTGAAGAAGACAAATCTTCCTACTCGGTCGTTCGTGACATGGATAAATGCGTTCTCTGCCGCCGCTGCGTAAGAACCTGTATCGATCTGCAGGAAGTCGGCGTGCTCGAAGCAATCAACCGTGGCTATGATTCCTACATCGGCACCTTTATGGATAAACCCCTCGCTGATGTTATCTGTATCAACTGCGGTCAGTGTATCAATCGCTGTCCTACGGGCGCCCTCCGTGCCAACGATCCTTCTGATGAAATCTGGGCAGCAATCGAAGATCCAACAAAACACGTGGTTATTCAGACCGCACCCGCACCACGCGCCAGTATCGGTGAAGAATTTGGGTTACCTCCCGGCAATTCAATGACCTACCAGCTGAATACTGCCATGAAGCGCATTGGATTCGATCGCGTCTTTGATACCGACTACACCGCTGACCTTACCATCATGGAAGAAGGTACTGAACTCCTCCTCCGTCTGAAGGCAGCATTGGTCGATAAAAATCCAAACGTAAAACTGCCTCAGTTTACCTCCTGCTCACCAGGATGGGTAAAATACTGTGAGCACTTCTACCCGGAATATCTTGATTATCTTTCATCGGCAAAATCACCGCAGCAGATGTTTGGTGCAGTGATTAAAACATATTACGCTAAAAAGGCGCACATCGATCCTAAGGATATCGTAACCGTTGCTCTGATGCCTTGCTCTGCTAAGAAGTTTGAGTGCAACAGACCGGAAATGAATGACTCCGGATTCAAGGATGTGGATTACGGTCTCACAGCCCGTGAACTCGCAAAGATGATTCGCGAAGCCGGTATCCATCTTCCTGAAATGCCTAAAGGTCCGTTTGATGATCCGTTCGGGGATGCCTCCGGCGCAGGTCTTATCTTCGGTGCCACTGGCGGCGTAATGGAAGCAGCCCTCCGCTCTGTTTACGAAATCGTAACCGGCAGGGAAGTACCGTTCGAAAACCTGAAGATCGAAGCTTGCCGCGGATTCGAAGGCGTGCGCCAGGCATCAGTGAAACTGGAAGGGCTCCTGCCTGACTGGTCATTCCTGGAAGGCGTCGAATTCAAATTCCTCGTAGCTCACGGCACTGCAAATGCTAAGACTGTGATGGAAGCCCTCAAACGGGGTGAATTAAGCGATGTTCACTTCATTGAGATCATGGGATGCCCCGGCGGCTGTATCGGCGGCGGCGGTCAGCCCATTCCGACAAGTGAAGCAATCCGTGCAGCACGTGCTAAGGCTATCTACGACGAAGAAGAAGGAATGCCGCTGCGTAAATCGCACGAAAACCCGAATGTGAAGAAGATCTATGAAGAATTCCTCACAGAAGGTCCTTGCGGTCATCTTTCTCATAAATTACTGCATACCCACTATACACCACGCGGTAAGTACATTATCTGACCGCCTGTTTGCAGTGAATGAAATCTATAAGGGAGTATGCCTCACGGTATGCTCCCTTTTTTATCGGTAAGGAGGAACCATGTTCGAGAGCTGGGCAAAAAACAATCTCCTGATTGTTCGGGAACTGAGAAAAGAAAATGCACTCTTCATCCGGATGCGGTATGCAGCTGCATTCCTTCACGCCATCCTCACGCTGGTGCTGACTCTCACCGGATCACTTACTTCAGTGCAGGTTGCTGTTCTGATCACCATCACGCTTTGCATCCCGCTTTATAACCTTCTTTTCAGTAGAATGCTTTCTCCAATGCTGAAGCAATCAGATGACTCTGTAGTTATAGACCCTGAGAGTGAAGGTGCGCAACTGACCCGTATCGCATTTCTTCAGATGATTGCCGATACGCTTGTGCTTTCAGCACTCATGTACATGACTGGCGGGGTTGAGTCTCCGTTTCAGTACCTGTTTGTAATACATATTGTAATAGGCAGTATGCTGCTTCCTCTGAAACTCATGGCAACATTTGCTGCCTGTGTCTGCCTTGCCTTCTTTACCCTTTCTTTCCTCGAGGCAGCTTCAGTTATTCCTCATTTTTCTTTCCCGTTTATGTATCCTGTTCCTGTGTACAGTCATCTTCCATTTGTGATGATTCACAACCTCCTGTTTTCAATCGTGCTCATCACCACTACGTTCTTTGCTGCCGGATACAGTGTGAAGCTCCGGCGTGTACTCAATGATCTCAGCAACTCTATGCGCGAGCTTGAAACCTCACAGAAAGAGAAGCAGCAATACACGATGGCAATCGTGCATGAACTCAAACGCCCGATGACAGCCGTTTACTCATACCTCTCACTAATCCTTCAGCAGGTGCTGGGACCAGTGCCGGAGAAAGTTGCAGAGCGCCTGCAAAAGGCGATGGACAGAAGTGACGAAGCCGTAAAAATGGTCAATGAAGTGCTTGAGGTATCACGTCTGAAGCTCATGGAACAGCTCAAGCGCAGAAACATCGAGATCAGCTTCCTTGTTTACTCTGTCATTGGCGGTTTCAAGGAGAATATTGAAAAGCGCGGAACCCTGGTCGATGTGCAGGATCAGCTTCCTATCGGTTTCGGCCTGTTAGCAGATGAATTTATGATCAGGCTCGCATTATCCAATGTGATCGGCAATGCCATCAAATACTCTGGCGAAGGTGGAAATGTCCTCATCACTCTCGAACACAAGGCAGGCGGAAAAGACTCCACCCTCGAAGTGAAGGTGAATGATAACGGTATCGGTATTCCCCCTGATGAACTGCAAAAACTCTTTACTCCTTTTTTCCGCTCCTCCAATGCTGAAGGGCAGGGAATAGAAGGCACTGGTTTCGGACTCTCTCTCGTCAAAGAAATTATCGAAAAACATGGCGGCACGCTGGAAGTAACTTCCCCCTCCGCCCTCGGTTCAGAAGCCAAACCCGGAACCTGTGTCACCATGATACTCCCCGTCGGAACAGGGAATTAACCAGTATAAAAAGCTGCCTTTGGTGTTACCGGAGGCGGCTTTTTTACTAATGCCATCAACCACTCAACGACTACTTCCATTTTGTGAAAGGGTAGCATCCCTTAAGATGCCACCCCTTCAACATCAATTTCTTCCTTACACTGCACCAGGTCTGAATGGCAATACCCGAATCTTACCACCACCGTTATACGACCTGATACCCGGGTCATACATCGCCTCTGCACTGATGCCAGGCAATACGAACGTACCCTGATTGATCACTCTTACCAGCACGGTGTACTTTTTGGTTTGCTGCTGCGCCATAGACCCGAATAACAACAACCTATCATCACGGATATCCACCGATTGTGCCTCAAACGGATTATCGTTCTTCACAGATAACCCTCCGCCATCGGTCAGACGCGCATTCTCAATTTCAAATCCCGCCGGTAACAGGTCAGCAACCGCAATGTTCGGCACTGCACGGTCAGTAGTGCTCAGCACAACGGAACAAATAAGCAGCTGCCCTTGGTAAAAGTTACCATCAGTGATCGCCCTTCCGGTGCGGTAATCGTAGTACTCACGCCGTACCCGTATGCCATTGTCAACAGGCGGCAGAGTGCGGTTCACGGGTATTCCTTCAACACTCCAGTAATAATAGGAACTCCCGGTACCAGATGCCGTCAGGGTTACCTTCTTCCCCTGCAGCTCATTGTTCTTCAGGGAAATATCCTTCCCGGCAAATCCACGCACAGACTTACCGTCAACAGCAACACTCACTGTTAGCTTCGCTGCATTCAACTGCGTCGCTGCCTTGCCTACTCCGGTAAAGAAGAACGCCTGATCCTGTGTCGATACCATTCTGTCAACGTTATTGCTGATGTAACGGATGATCTCAGCGATCTGCGGATTGGCAGGCTGCAGCTCAGCCAGTACATTCAGCTTGATAGCATTCGCCCGTATATCCGAATCAAAATCCTCTCCGTTAGTACGCTTTGCAACCTCTGCGCTGAACTTACCCGGCATCATATCATAGTATGCATTCCACTTGCCGGCATGCGCAAAGGCACCAGCTAAAAGATAGACGCCATCCGAAGAGAGCAGGGCAGGGCGTGCCTTGTAGTAGTTCATGGTGGAGAGATCAGGACTCCCGGCTAGTGCAAGCACATAGAGTGAATACGGAATCTCCTTATTCGCAATCTTCTGCGCTACCCAGGCATTACCGCGATAGCTCCAATACTCATACGTGCTTCCTTTTCGTGCCTCTCTCCCGATAAACCCGAGCAGCCTCGTCAGCACTGCTCCGTTCACCGCATATCCGGCTTTCTTTGCCTCAACCAGAAAATGCGCGGCATACACAGACCCCCACCAGTTACGGTATGGTGACCCCTGCCAGTAGGCAATGGAACCATCAGAAAGCTGCATACTCTCAACCTTCCTGATACCCTGTTTTACCTGTACTGTTGGATTGGCAGAAACAAAAAACTCAGGTGCCATCACTGCGGCAAGATCACCCAGATACAACTGCGGGAATACTTTCGAAATTGACTGCTCAATGCAGCCGTATGGGTAACCAATAAGCGATTTCAACTGCTTCCCGAATCTGGTCGCAGGGAATGCACTGATCGTCAGGGTTGCGTTGCGGGTGGAACCCATAAAACCTTCCGGCAGTGCAATCTCTTTCTTCTCACCGGCTTTAATGACTCCTGATCCGGACTCCGTAATGAAAGGTGTTGCCGGACGCACAGGCAGGGTGATCTCATCCGTTACCACTGCCATGCCTGATGTCGTGACCGTGATCTTTCCTTCACCGGTTTCATTCTTTGCCTTGATTCCAAAGTTCGCCTTAGCAGTTCCTTTGGCAGGCACGGTAACCGTGACGCTCTTCGTCGTAGTCAGCATCAGCGGACCGGTCACCTGCATAGTCACGGTTGCGCTTCCGCTCTTATTGGTTGTGTTGATCAGCGTTACGGGTGATACCAGTGAATCATTCGGTGCCATAAATCTCGGAACCTCGGGTTCAAGAACCAGGTCGTCCGCAACCGTGAGCGGTTTATCAGCCGAACCAAACCGGTTGCCGGTATATGCCACAGCCATCAGCCTGACTTCACCATTGAACCTGGGTATCGTTACCTGAAATACTGCCTCTCCGTTTGCGTTGGTCTTCCGGATACCGCTGAAATATGATACAATCGTAAACCTTCTCGATGCAATCGGATTGGTTCGCTTCTGCAGCTGCTCTGCCATCAGCATGTCACCACCGGTTGACTTATCCAGTGAAATGACTTCAGGGAGGAGCAATTTATACAGATCATACGACTCTACCCGTAGGGCTCTTCTTGCATACATTGCGCCATACGGATCGGGGGTCTTGAAATTCTTTATCTGCAGTATCCCCTCATCAACCGCTGCCAGGGTAACCGAGATATCACGGTTGGAACCCGCCTTCACCTTCACGGTGACGGTACTGTTCGGCGTGATCTTATCCGGTGCACTGATAGTCACAGGCAGCTTGAATTCGGGTCGCTCAACCTGCATAACGCCGTAACCATGCCCTACCAGGAATGGCGTGGTGCTGATTGCAGCATGCTTCTTAAACAACGTTGCAGAAACAAACATATTGGGCATATAGTCTTCGGGAACCGTGATGGTCATTTCCGCAGACTGCTTTACCAGCTCAAGATATTCAAATCGCTTCAGTCCCTCACGTTCAAAGGTAATAAGCATCTTTCCGCTGAAAGGTGCCGTGAAAAGAATACGCGCTTTTTCACCTGGTTTATACTTCTCTTTATCGAAGTGAATATCGATTCTTCCTTCTTTATCCACCTCGTATGATGACGCAGTCGGGGTGCCGCCATACGCATAGAAATCTGTGTAGGTGCCATACGCTGCGCCGGGGCGCTTGATCATCAGCCGGTACTCACCCGGAGTATCAACACTCAGGGTATAGTCGGTTGATCCGCCAGCCAGTGTCACAGTCTCTTTTCTGACCTCAACTTCCTGCTTCTCAGAGGTATAGGATAACTGATTTGAATAGTTCTGCTTCAGCACATTCTTCCACTCAAACCGTATCAGGGTTATCTCTGTCTGGAAGCCCTTGATCGGCTTATCATCTTTATTGACTGCTGCTATCTGAAAGCGTACCGGTTCACGCAAGCCTGTGTAATAGGTTGCTGCCTTGATACCAAGCTGATAGTCGGCAGGATGCACGTCAAATGCCGCAAGCCGTGTAACAGGACGATTCGTCACATCAAAGACCGACAGGAACATATATCCGGCAATGACCTTGCCTGACTGAATCTCGGTTGGTATCCGGTAATTGATAGTTGCTTTCCCATTTTCATCCATTCGTCCGTCAAGTGACTCGCCTGGCAGGAAAGGGGAAGAGGCTGTGGTACTCGAAAAGTTGTATCCCTGAAACGTCTTGCTGACAAAGGGTTTCTCCTTTAACTGGATATTTGCCTCATACCGCAGATTTGCACCCTTTGCACCGAACAGATACTCCGCATCTGCCTGTACCGTATAAGTATCACCCGGTTTCAGTGAGGTTGCAGCAGGGTTGAGCAGTACCCTTATCTTATCCGGAGCAAACTCCTCAACACTGAACTTGTAGGAACCCAGCAACTGATCGGTTCCGGAAAGCACCTCAGCAAGGTAATCGCCTGTGCGTGCATACTCAGGGATAGTATACGCTACCTGAAAACCGCCGGTGCGGTCAAGTACCTGCCGGTACTCTTCTACTGCGTTGCCTGAAGGTGAAATGATCCTGACAGTAACCGGTACACCATCAGGTACCTTTAATGCATAGTCGCGAACGATCGTGTTGAGATGTATCGTTTCAGCAGGACGGAAGAGGTTCCGCTCGGCGTACACATACGCCTGTAACGAGCCCGATTGCCGTTCTGTGCCGCCTATATCAAACCGTGATGTTTCAATCCGTGTTTCATAAAGATCAATAAAATTAAAATCCTTCTCAAGCTCAGCTGTGATAAGGCGGGGGAGTCCCTGTTTTAGCTTATCACCAATACCGATAAACCTGACAACACCGTTGGAGTTTGTCTTTCCCTTTACAATCTCCTGATTCTTTCCGGAGATCAGGGTAATCTCCACATCACCAACGGGTTCGGTGGTCTGTATTGAATTGACAAACACCGTAAGCTCATCACCCCCCATTTTTGCGATGATACCCAGATCAGTGACTGCCACCATTTTTGCAGTGCTGATCCAGCGGTCTTCTGAGGAATATGCATTCAGCACATAAATTCCTTTTTGACTTCCGTTCTTCGCCAGTGCCTCATCCAGATTGATAACCTTGCTCTCAATCCAGTTCCGTTTATTCTCCGGGTACAGGGTCTTCGTATAGAGCACATCACCATAATTCTCGGTTTAAATACTGGAGGGCTGATAGGAGTTATCGTACCCGTAATCGTAATAGCCGTACGAGCTCAGGAAGAAAAGCAGATTGTTCTTGTACACCTTTGATACTTCTACCTCAACAGAGGGAAGGTTCACAATGCTGAGCTGCAGATTCTTGTTCCCACCGTACATCAGGTATTTACCGGAGGTGTGGGTGAAACTCACCTGTGGCTCCACATCCACCAGGGGTACTTCGTATGAATAGGTCTCTTCCAGCTTGCCGCCGAATTGCCCTTTGAGTCCTGAAAGCATTTCCACCTTGATCGTAGTGTGCTGTGAGAAATCCCCCTCAAGCCTCAGGATATTATCGCTTACCTTTCCGGTGACTGATACCGCAGGGCTCAGCCGCCATGAGTTAAGGGCACTCTTTTCATCAAGTGATTGCGTGGTCGCCACTTCAATGTATCCGGTGGTTCCGTCAAAACCTGAAGATATTGATTGAATAGTCAGCTCCTCAAGCCGGGGCAGGGAAGCAGTCAGCAGGGCAGTCTTATCAAGCGTTCCCTTTCCTGCGGGTGTACCGATGCCGCTCTTTACCGTAAAGATAAACTTCTGTTCCTTTTCCGTTTGCTGCATCTCCCCGATCCTTACGGTAAGGTGACGGGAAGGTGTTGCTTCCTCGATTGCATACGCATCGATCACTTTACCATCATTCTTTACCTCCAGATACTTCTTCAGTTCCTGGGGGTCTATCGGGTAATTGAAACTCAGCTTTGCAGTGACGGTTGCCTTGTAATACTGATTGGGCACCGGTGACCAGTGCAGGTCAACGCTCTCGGCTTTGAGGTGGGGAGTGTGAAACTCTATCTCATCAAAATCCGATGCAAATTCAGTGTCGTACAAAACCTGATCCGTAATCTCCGCCTGATACTCAGTCATCGGTTCCAGCGGAAAATCAGGTGCAAACAGCAGGGTGTTCGCTGCAATCCATTTGTATCTTCCCTTAATAGCAGGGGAGAAAGAGATAAGCTCATCAGTGAGCCAGCGGTTCTGCTCCTTTGCAGGTGCAAGGTCCTGTGAGAACTCAATGACGAAGGTCGTCTGCTGCTTTACCTCTTCACTGTCGGGAGAGAAAGCATTGACGGTAACATAATTGTGGTTTCTGAAAAGCTGATACCCGGCGATGGCGAGGATAATAACTGCTGCCGGAATGATGTACTTCAGGTAATTTTTCATAGGGGCACTCGGATAAGTAACACGGAAATTGTTCTGAATCAAATATACTCACATTTACAGGAAAATGCTTCTGTACCGTAAGATTTTTTGATTCTCTCTTGTGATACGGATCGTGAAGCTGCTTTGTTCCGTACCCTGAATTGGCTGCACCCCATCACCGGAAAGGGGTGAAATTAATTGAAAATATGGTGCCAAAGATAGGTTGAGATACTAACGGTATCTGACCAATGTGGTTCACTTGAAATTGTGGTGGTGAATCACCGGGAAGTAAAAATATTGACTTGTAATAATTGCCAATAATAATAATTTTACTGGTAGTATCAAGGGTGTACGACCCACTACGGGGTCGAAATGTATTTTCTCTTCATTATTGCTATAAATCTTCGATCCCGCTGGGATCGGTGGCTAGCAATAGGTGTTCACATTACCCTAAATGATGGTTCAGAAATATCTTTAGTATCCGCCGCGGGCGGAGACGGATGATTAGTCAGGCACTGATCCGTCATCCGCCGGCGGCGGAGACGGATCAAATATTTATAGAAAAAGTCGAAAGAGAGTATCCCGACCCCGGAGTGGAGCCTGTCCGCCGAAGGAGGATCGTACCTTCGATTAGGTATATGACCCTTTTACATTGGTTAGATCCCATGAAAAACCCTCATAAGATCTAACCACCATCCTACCCGGATACCTACACCA
>JAEXTR010000365.1 GCA_023406915.1 Bacteroidota bacterium | reverse complement strand
GATTAGGACAACGTGCCTCCTCACAGACGGTGTTAAGCCGTTTTTCCTTTACCACCTGTTTCACTTCTGTGTAGTTCTCAGTTGCCTTCAGTCTGATTTTCAGCCAATCTGGCCGTTTTCCTATATCTCCACGGGTTGATTCAACTTTTTCTTTAAAATCTTTCTGGTGCTGATTAATATTTCTCAATTTTCTTCTCTTACTAGATAATCGATGACTCCTGGAATCCTTCCAAAGTCTCTTTCATGAACTTTAGGTACAAACCGCCGAGCATGCCGTCAACAAGACGGTGGTCATGACTAAGCGTAAGTGCCATGATTGGTTTGATGGCAATAACATCCTGTCCTTGCACTTCTATAACAACTGGCTTTTTGATGACTGCGCCTACACCCAGGATTGCAACTTCAGGCTGGTTGATGATAGGGGTGCCGAAAACAGTACCAAATACCCCATAATTGGTAATCGTGAAAGTACCGCCTGAAATATCATCAGGAGTAAGTTTTTTATTCCTCGCCCGCTCAGCAAGATCATTGATAGAACCAGCCAACCCAATGATGTTCTTCTCGTGCGCCTGCTTAATGTTTGGTACTATAAGTCCATTTGGTTCAACAGCTACTGCGATACCAAGGTTAATAAACCGTTTCTTTACAATGTTTGTACCTTCGATGGATGCATTCATCAGCGGGTATTGCTGTAGCCCGCGTACTGCTGCATTTGCAATAAACGCCATATACGTGAGCTTGACACCATACTTTTTAACAAACTCATCTTTTCGCTTTTGAATAAATGAATGAATTGCAGTCATGTCAACTTCAATGAGACCAGTTACGTGAACAGATGTATCTCTGCTCTTTACCATGTGTTGCATAATCCGCTGACGAATATTATCCATGGGAATTGTTTCAATGCTTCCTGCCGCATACACTTGTGGCTGAATCGAAGGAGCTGGCGCAGATGCTGATGGAATAGTTTGTGTGTGGGCCTGGTGTTTCCTGCCAGAAGATAAGTACGCTAGCACATCCTTCTTTGAGACTCTCCCTCCGGCGCCCGTTCCGGGAATCCGGTTCAACTCATCGAAAGTAATCCCTTCCTTTTTTGCAATGCTGAGAACTAAGGGCGTGAAAAATCCGGTACCTTCTTCCCTGCTGACTTCATGATGTACTTCCTCGTTCTGAGGTACTTCACTGGGTCTGAGAGCATTTGCTGCAATTGCATCATGCATCGCAGGTTCCTGAACTGTTATTGACTCAGTTTTGGGCGCTGATTGAATATGCACCGTTCCACTTGCAGAAATCTTACATACAACAACACCAACGGCAACGGTTTCCTGTTCCTTTGCCAGAATTGCTACTATCGTACCCTCAGCAGGTGATGGTACCTCAGTGTCAACCTTATCAGTGCTGATTTCAAACAGTATCTCATCTTTCTTTACAATCTCACCAACCTGCTTATGCCATTTGATGATAGTACCTTCCATAACAGATTCGCCCATTTTCGGCATAATCACATCAACTGCATCGCTGACCTCAACAGGTGCATTATGTGGTACGTCAGGTAGAGTCTCTGGTTGCGTGGGTGCAGAGATCACGGTCGTTTCAGCAGATGCATCGGTTTCAATTCGTGCTACAACAGTACCAACGGCTACGGTTTCTCCTTCACCAAACAATACCTCAGCAAGAATTCCTGCTGCCTGTGAGGGAACTTCAGTATCAACCTTATCAGTGCTGATTTCATAAATTATTTCATCTTTTTTTACCTGTTCACCTGCTTTTTTATGCCATTTGATAATGGTGCCTTCGGTAACACTTTCGCCCATCTTGGGCATGATAATATCTACTTTCATAATAAACCCTCTCTGATACCTGTTAATATAGCAGTAATTCTTTGATTGCCTTGTAGGTTTCTTCGCGTGATGGAAGAATTGTGTCTTCTAATACAGGGCTGTATGGGATATGCGAATCCATCGCTGCCAGTCTCTTTACGGGAGCATCGAGATGCCTGAAACAGCTATCAGCAATTCTCGCTGCAATTTCTCCACCAAACCCAGCGGTCAGTGTATCCTCATGAATAACAATTACTTTGTTTGTTTTTTTCACAGAGTTAAAAATAGTTTCTTCGTCCAGAGGTGCAATGGTACGTATATCAATAATTTCTATTGAATATCCTTCTTCTTCTAACCTTTTGGAAATGAAGTAAGCATCCCATACATTGAGACCGTAAGTAACGATGGTTGCATCGGTTCCTTCGCGAACAATATTTGCCTTTCCGAATGGTATCAGAAAATCTTCATCCGGCTCTGGAGTAGCCGCATAAGGTTGTCTGTACAAACCCTTGTGTTCACAGAATAGCACAGGATCATTTATGCGCATAGCTGTCTTTAATAACCCTTTTGCATCGGTTGCGTTTGATGGATAGGCAATATATATTCCGGGAATATGCGCAAAAATGGATTCTATGTTCTGACTATGATACAATCCACCGTGAATGTATCCTCCAACTGCCACACGGGTTACAACTGGTGCATTCCATGCATCATTGGAACGGTAGCGGATAGTTGCAATTTCACATTTATACTGCATAAATGCAGGCCAAATATAGTCGCCAAACTGAATCTCAACTACAGGACGCATTCCTGCAAGTGCCATTCCTGCCGCCACGCCTGCGATGCTGGCTTCTGCAAGTGGAGAGTTAAACACCCTCTTACTGCCAAATGTGGTGGATAATCCCTTTGTAGCTGTAAACACGCCACCCTTACCATCGGCTATGTCTTCACCAAAGACATAGATATCAGGATTCTTCCTGAGTTCTTCATGCAAGGCGTGATTAATCGCATCTACCATTACGATGGATTTCCCCACCGGCTTTGATTTCTCATAAGTCAGTGATTCTTTATAACCGCTCTCATCAAACACATATCTGTGTGCGGTCTCAGGTTCGGGATTCTTTTCTTCTTCAGCAAGCTCAGCAGCCTCATTTATCTCCTTAATAACCAACTGCCGCAGATCATCAATCTCCTCTGCGGTCGCAAGATCATGATGCAGCAGATATGACGACAATCGTGAAATCGGGCAACGTTCTTTATCTCTTTCGATCTCTTCAATGGAGCGGTATTTTTTGTGATCATCAGAGGAGGAATGCGATTCAAGACGAACAACATCCGCTTCAATTAATACCGGTCCTTTTCCGGATTTAATATACTCTATTGCCTCTGTAACAGACTGGTATGCTGTTACAAAATCGGTACCGTCAATGTGATACCTTTTCAGGTTATCATATCCAGCCATCATCTCAGCGATAGAGTTTGATTTACCACCCGATTGTTGTGATACCGGCACTGAGATCGCGTATTTATTATTTTGAATACAAAACAGTACTGGTAATTTTTCTCTGCTTGCCCAGTTTACCGCTTCATGAAATTCACCCTGACTCGTTGTTCCCTCACCACTTGCTACGTAGGACACATTTCTGATACCACGCCTTTCACTCGCGAGTGCAGTTCCAACCGCCTGTAAAAACTGAGTCCCAGTTGGACTTGACTGAGCGGGGATATTCACTGGCTTTTTTGTTCCCCAATGACCAGGTAACTGTCTTCCACCACAGGCAGGGTCGGCTGCTTTTCCGAAACACTGCAAGAAAAAGTCATAGTTCGTTACTCCTGCACTCAGGGCAATAGTAAGATCACGGTAATAGGGGAAGTACCAGTCTTCGGTGGGGTGAAGCTGCAATCCAATTGCTGCCTGGATACCTTCATGACCGGAGCCCGCAATATGAAAAAATGTTTTTCCCTGCTTGAGCAGCGTCATCGCCTTTGCATCGATCTGTCTTGCAGTCATCATAAGTTTCAGTGCCTTTATTAGCACTTGCTTATTGTTCCCAATACCGGAAACATATTCTTTAATTATTGTAGTTTTCTTCTTTGCCATATGCCCTCTCTTTTTCAAAAAACGCCTCAGGTGTCTTGTACCTGATATCTGTATAATCTGCTCCAAACACAGTGCAGAACAATTCCGATGCAAGAGTTTTTACTTCATCCATGGAAACCTGTCTGCCAAGTTCTCTACGAAGTGACGTTACTTCTTTGTCCCTGATCCCACAGGGTATGATGCCGTTAAATAATTGCAAATCAGTATTAACATTAAAAGCAAAACCATGCATTGTTACCCATCGGCTTACCTTGACGCCGATAGCAGCAATTTTTCGCTGCCCAATCCACACACCCGATAGCCCATCTTTTCTTTCTGCTTCCAAACCGTAATGCAAACATAGCCTGATCATCATTTCTTCAAGGTAGCGAAGGTACTTGTGAGTATCTTTGTGCCATTCGGTGAGATTCAAGATAGGATAACCAACAAGCTGACCTGGACCATGATAGGTAATATCACCACCTCGGTCAATATCAAATACTTTTATATTGTGTTGTTGCAGGAACTCTTCAGCAGCTATGAGATGTGCTTTATCCGCGGTTTTACCAAGGGTATAGGTATGAGGGTGCTCGAGAAGAAGCAATGTACTGTCAAGTTCACCACTCACTACCTTAGCATGAATTTCAGACTGCAGCCGCCATGCTTGAGAATAATCGACACTACCCAAATCAAAAACAGATACCTGCATCAGATATGGATCGCCTCTCCCATTGCAGCAGCGGCAGCTTCCATAACCGACTCAGACAGTGTCGGGTGTGCGTGAATAGTTTTGATAATACTTTCAGGCGTTGCTTCCAGACTCTTCGCAAGTCCAAGCTCAGCTATAAGTTCTGTTGCTTCATTACCCACGATGTGCGCACCAAGCAGTTCGCCATATTTTGCGTCAAAAATCAGTTTCACGAATCCTTCTCTTTCGCCAACAGCGAATGCCTTTCCGCTTGCCATAAACGGAAATTTACCAATCTTCAGTTCATAGCCGGCTTCTTTTGCCTTCTTCTCGGTCATACCAATGCTCCCCACTTGTGGCTGACAATACGTACAACCGGGGATCGTGCTATAATCTATCGGATGCGGCTTGAGTCCTTTTATAGTTTCAACACAGTGTATTCCTTCTGCTGAAGCCACATGGGCAAGCCAGGGAGCACCAATAACATCACCAATGGCATAAATCCCTGATACATTGGTCTGATAAGTGTTTTTATCGACAACGATATGCCCCTTCTCTGTCTTTACACCAGTATTTTCAAGACCAAATCCATCAATATTACCAGAAACACCTATCGCACTCAGCACGATATCAGAAACAATTTCCTGTTTCTCTCCATTCCTGGAAACAGTAACGACTACTTCTTTCTTACTGTTCACTTTTGCAGATTCAACTTTAACACCAGTCTTTATATCAACTCCTCGCTTCTTAAAGCTTTTTTCAAGCGTAACGGATACTTCCTCATCCTCAATCGGAAGAATATGATCCATCATCTCCACAACGGTGACCTTTGAACCGAGTACAGCATAAAAATAGGCAAATTCAATTCCAATTGCACCAGCACCAATGACCGTTAATCGCTTTGGCACCTCCTCCAGAACCATTGCTTCCCTGCTGGTAATAATATATTTATGATCAACTGGAATGGATGGAACAATTTTTGGTGATGCTCCAGTCGCAATAATGATACTGTCAGCGGTTACAGTCTCAAGAACTTTCCCACCATCATCCTTAACTACTATTGTTTTGGCGTCAGTAAATGCACCAAACCCACGAAGGCGGTCAATCTTGTTCTTTTTAGTCAGCATCTCAACGTTTTTTGTAATGCGGTCAGAAATATCACGGCTTCTTTTAATTATCCTGGAGAAATCGAAAGAAACATTCTCAGCAGTTATTCCAAAATCAGAACTATGGTTTTTCATTTGGTCATACAACTCTGCATTCTTCAACAGAGATTTTGTTGGAATGCAGCCCCAATTAAGGCAGACTCCACCCAAATTATCTTTATCGATAACAACTGTTTTCAAGCCAAGTTGTCCTGCCCGGATAGCGGCTACATAACCGCCTGGGCCACCACCCAGAACAGCGATATCATAGTGTTTTGCCATGTGATGAATTCCAATGATTATTTCATAAATAAACTGTTAATATACTCATATCTTCAGGAAGATAAAAACACCTGATCAGCGCTAAGATGTTTGAAAATGAGACGTTACCGGTTTTTATATTACATTTTTGCTTCAACAAGCTTCCCCCCTCCTGAAGAAGTGATGTACAGCACATAAGTAACCTTTTTTGACTGATTTTAGTTCAGAAATAGAATTTTCTATTGACTTATCTTTGACTTTATATTTTTCAATCATTACATTACATGTCGTCAAAGGATGAATTAGCGTATCAGTGTGTGTGTTCACTCTAAACTCTTCCTGGCTTAAATATTTTCCCTCTGCATTGATACCGTACAAAGACCGGAAAAACGGATTTTTCTGTTCTAGTCCCGTTCTTCATAAGAACTCACATAACCGAAAGCAATTTTCGGTTCTTATTCTTTGATCACATTTCTTCTAAGGTATCATAATGAAAAAAAGAGCACTTCTTTTTTTAGTGTTGGTGATGTGCGCAAATCTCTCTGCACAGCTACCTCCACCCACACTTTTATCACCGCCTGATGTAGCGGTAGGAATTGCAACCGATCCCTTACTGAGCTGGGACCCTCTGCCCGGAGCAGTTGCATACAGAGTTCATGTAGCCACCCAGCCAGATTTTTCGGATCAGTTGATATGGCAACAGGTGAATCCACCTAATACATCTTATCAGGTTACCGGACTCAATAATAATCAGACATACTATTGGCGTGTGAGAGGATGGGATACAGGTCCCGGAACATTCGCCCCCAGGAGCTTCACTACAAAGTCCATCGCTCCCGTTATCATCTCCCCTGTTATTGGAGTGAATGGAATTTCCCAGACGCCAGAATTAGTCTGGGCTGCTGCACCCGATGCGGTCAGTTATGATCTTGAAATATCAACCGTTCCTGACTTTTCCGCGATCCTTATTTCACAGGCAGGGATTGTAACTACAAATTTCCAGGTCACCGTACCACTTGCTTACAATACACTCTACTACTGGAGAGTTAAGGCGAATACTGCGATTTCATTCAGTGATTACACTGAGGGTAATTTCTATACGAAAGCAGAGGCGCCGGTTCTTCTGACTCCTCTTGCAGGAGCCACAGCTGTAGCAGTAAGTCCATTACTTACCTGGAATGCCTCACCCGATGCAATCGATTACTATGTACAGGTCTCAGCCGTCCCTGATTTTTCAACAGCACTAATCAGCACACTGGTTGGAAATGTCACATCGTATCAGCTACCACTGACTCTGCAATATGTAACTCAATACTATTGGAGAGTTTACTCAGTCACTAGTAATTCCTATAGTGACTGGTCTTCGAGTGATTTTACAACCGAAACGGCATACCCCATTTTGCTTTCACCAGCTGATAATCTGACAAATGCAACCATAGAGCCATTATTCACTTGGGTTCCTGTTTCGAATGCACTGGATTATGGCGTAGAAGTATCAACCTCTCCAACATTTGCAACTCTGGCTTTTCCTTATGCGATTTTAAGCGGAACATCCTTCCAATCCCCAAGGCTCGCAAATGAGACAAAGTATTACTGGCGCGTAAAAGCATGGAATGGTACCACCCTTACACCATCACCCGCAAGAAGCTTTACGACCTGTGCTGCCTACCCTGTAACACTAGGATGGCCTGTTGGTAACCCAACAATGTACACAAGGACTCCTCAGGTAACCTGGTACCACATGGGATATGTCCCTGCGCTTAAATATGATGTACTTTTCAGTGTAAATGCAGATATGTCAGCAGCAATGGTTGTACCTGATATTACAGGAACAATTGCAACTCTTCCGCAATTACTGCTTGGTACTAAATACTATTGGCAGGTACGCACCAAGCTCCCGTCAGGGGCATATAGTGCATACTCACCAATTGAAAGCTTTACCGTTTATGGATCAGCTGGTGGACCACTGATACCAAATCCATCATGGCCGGTAAACAATGCCACAATCTATACGTCAACGACCACACTTTCCTGGTGGTTAGGTGGTATATCAAGTGGTGATGCTTATGAAGTGCTTTACACCGTGAATGGAGTTGCTCAGCCCGCGATTACTGGTATCACCACCACCTTTACCGAGATTGCTGTTGTACCTGGTGCTGCCTATACATGGAAAGTCAGGACCATGAATGGTACCCAAACTTCAGAATGGTCAACTGTTGCTACCTTTATCACCGCAGGATCTGTGACACCAATAATCCCAGTTGCTGGTTGGCCCGTTGGCGGAAGCATTATTTACAATAATCCACCTACACTTTATTGGTATTTGAGCGGTCTTGCAACTGGACTGTCCTACGAGATTGCATACGGTACAAACAACACCTTTACATCTGTGACAGTAGATCAGACTACTGATCCATTTTATGCAATCCCCGCACCACTTGCTTCAGGTACCTATTTCTGGAGAGTACGGTCATTTGTCGGCACAAATTACTCCAATTGGTCTGAGACTGCCTCATTCGTCATTCAATCATTGGGCAGCGTTCCATTGGTACCAACCTGTGCCTGGCCGATTGATGGCGCAACAGTGTATGCAATGACACAAAGTCTCTACTGGTATGTGAGCGGTTATGTTGGTAGTAACATCGTGTATGATGTAGAAATCAGGGCGGGTGCACTGACTGGTACCCCCACAAATACGGATGTTTTGGTTCCTGAGCTGGCAGTAACACTTTTACCAGGTACCACCTACAACTGCGCAGTAAGAACCAGAATTGCCGGAAGCACCAATGCAT